>JAITNE010000158.1 GCA_031290635.1 Tannerella sp.
TATCCTCAAACGAAATCTCATCATAGATCTCTTCCGACTCGTCGCGCTGACCGGGTTCATCCATCACAACACCGCACTCCTCCATGATTGATTCGGTTGTATAGATGACGCATTCAGCCCTCAAGGCGATGGCGATGGCGTCGGACGTACGCGAGTCGAGATGAAACAACTTCGTCCCGTCGGTCAGAACTATCTCCGAGAAAAACACGCTTTCTTCGTACTTGTAGATGAACACTTCGGCTACCTCCATGCCGGTTGACCGGATTATGGCTATTATCAAATCGTGCGTCAGAGGTCTTGGCGGCTTGATTCCTTCGATAGCGATGGCGATGGATTGAGCCTCGAACATGCCTACAACGACCGGCAACCGTCTCAGGCCTTCTTCAGCCAGGACGAGGGCATAAGCCCCGGCTTGTATCTGACTGTTTGTCAGCCCAAGCACTTTCAGTTTAACTTTTACTTCTTCCATATATATTCTTTAAGTAGTCTTCTATTTTTTCGATTGTAGTATCTTTCAGCAGCACTTTTTTGTCTCCGGCGAGGAGGTAAAGCGTCGGATAATGCTTGACGTCATACAGTCGCTCGGCATTGATTCGCTGTCCGGCGTCGCGGGCGTATATCCACGAGTTGAGCACGTCGGAGGAGTGATGTTTCCAGACTTCGAGGTCTTCGCCGGTATAGACGGCAATGATTTTCAGCTTGCCCTGAGAGATATTTTCATTAATAAGGATGGAGAAAATCAGCCGTTTTGTCAGGGCGGCACAATCTTCACATTCGGGGTCTTTGAAAAACAGCAGGGTGTAATCGGTTGTGATTCCATGCAGCGAGCCTGTCTCGTCATTCGGCAAAGTGTAGGTAAAATCGCCGGCAACAGTTCCCAAACGGTTCTTCATCGCATTCTCAAGCAGGAATTGAGGGCGTATCTTTTCGACATCTTCCAGAACCTTCGACTTGAGGGCATACTGCATGAAAGGAATGAATTTCTCCTCGTCGGCGACGTGCGAATCGGGCATGTAAAGATATTTTTCGCTTAGATTAATGATGGGCAGGAAGGCAGGCGTTGCTTCGGACAGTGCGAGCAGATGTTCTATCGACTTCGTGCAATCTTCGCCTGACAGGAGGCTCAGCACTTCGGCATAATCAACAAACATGCGTTCCAGCAGATCGTCTTTCTCAAGGAAATCAATATCTTTAAGGTTGATTTTGTCCCAAAAATGCGAGGCAAGATACTGTGCACGCTGATGCGGCTCGGTCAGGGTCGAAGGTATCTCCGGCATAAGTTGCATGATGAGGGAGTCATGAATTGAGAATTGAGAATTGAGAATTGAGAATGCAGGGGCTGGGCTTGCCTCTGACCAATTGAGAAGGGCAGGCTGATGCGCCTGCGCCGACATGACGGTCATCATCATAATTAAGAGGAATATTTTTTTCATGCTTGTATTGTAGCCAGAAGTTGATGGATTGCGATTTCGGGGGATGCGGTTGCGGCTTGAAGGCTTACGAACTTGCTGCCGATGATTGCGCCCGAAGCGTTACTGCAGGCGGCGAGGAAGGTCTCACGGTTGCTTATGCCGAAGCCTACCATGCGCGGATTGCGTAGCGACATGGCGTTGATGCGGCGGAAATATGCCTGTTTCTGCTCGTCGAACGACTGCTGTGCGCCGGTTGTAGCGGCCGACGATACCATGTAGATGAATCCGTCGGTGTGTTCGTCGATAAAACGGATGCGCTCGTCGGAGGTTTCGGGGGTGATAAGCATTATCACTTTCAAGCCGTAAATCTCGGCTACGGGCTTGAAGTCATTGAGGTAATCGTCGAAAGGCAGGTCTGGGATTATGCAGCCGTCGATACCGCAATCGCGACACGAACGGCAGAACTTGTCGAAGCCATACTGCATCACCGGATTCAAATATCCCATCAACAAAAGGGGTATCTCTATGTCGCTGCGCAGGTCTTTCAGCTGGTCAAACAGCCGTGCGAGCGACATTCCGTTGCGCAAAGCCTGCGTAGCCGCGTTTTGTATCACCACTCCGTCGGCCATAGGGTCGCTGAAGGGGATTCCAATCTCTATCATATCGACGCCGTTGTCTTCCAGGACGCGTATGACCTCCGCAGTGTTGTCGGCCTGCGGATATCCGGCGCAAAAATATATCGAAAGAATGTCTTTCTGCTTTGTCTCAAATAATTTTGTTATACGATTCATATATTTTGAAGTTAAGAAGTTATTTTACAGAATAAACAGGATTTGCAGGATTTACATATTGTCGCAACGAGTTGCGGCGGAGTTTTGGACTCCGGAAACGCGCCGGAACTATTTCCGGCGGGTTTTCTGACTCCGGAAATGCGCCGGAACTCTGTCCGGCGGGTTTTTCGACTCCGGAAACGCGCCGGCGTTCGCGCCGGCGGGGTTTGCTTGCCCTGAACTGGGTGTTCCTTCTTCCCCACTTGGGGGGATTGAGGGGGGCGTTGTGGGGGGCGTGGGGGGCTTTGGTGGAAGAAGGAAGTCTTTGAATGAAGCAAAATCTTTGGATAGCGGGATGCTGTGCTTCTCGCCACGCATAAACGATTGCAATTTGGAGGGAATCTCAATGCCGGAGGAGGATGATGATAGTATGCCGTCAACCGTTTCCTTGAATTTGGCGGGATGAGCGGTCTCCAGAAACAAACCCGTCGCCGAAGAACTCAATCCGTAGTCCTTCAGAGCCTGATAAGCACAAGCGCCGTGGGGGTCGAGCAAATAGTTGTGCTCGGCGTAAACACTGCGGACAGTGGCGGCAATCTGCTGATTGTCGTATCTGTCGCCCGAAATCAAGTCGGCGATCAGAGCATGATTATTGTCGAAGAGGTCGAGAATACGCGCAAAATTACTCGGATTGCCTACGTCCATAGCGTTGGCAAAAGTCTCAACCGAAGGACGAGGCGCGTACCGACCTGTTTGCAGATAATCCAGAAAGACGTCGTTGCTATTGTTGGCGGCAATAAAATGCTTGACGGGCAACCCCATCTTCCAGGCAAAAAGTCCGGCTGTAAGATTACCGAAGTTGCCGCTCGGCACAGAAATCGTAAGCTCGCCGGCGCGACCGGCTTTGTCCAACTGCGCGTAAGCGTTGAAATAGTAGAACGACTGCGGCAGGAAACGGGCTACATTGATGGAGTTGGCCGACGTTAGCTGCAAACTCCGGTTCAGCTCCCCGTCCACAAACGCAGCCTTGACTAAAGCCTGACAGTCGTCGAAAGTCCCGTCAATCTCAAGCGCCGTGATGTTGCGGCCAAGCGTAGTAAACTGACATTCCTGTATCGGACTGACCTTCCCCTTCGGATAAAGTACGAAGACCTTGACGCCTTCGACGCCCAGAAAACCGTTAGCCACCGCGCCGCCCGTATCGCCCGAAGTAGCTACCAGCACGTTCACTTCCCTGTCCAGCCCGCGACGGAGAATAAAGTAGCTCAACATCCGCGCCATAAACCGCGCGCCGACGTCCTTGAATGCCAGCGTAGGACCATGAAACAGTTCGAGGCTGTAGATATTGTCGTGGACGTTGACGACGGGCATATCAAACGAAAGCGTCTCGCCGACAATCTCCCTCAACGCCCGCTTGTCCATATCATCGCCAAAGAAAGACTGCGCGACGACGTCGGCAATATCCCGAAAGCACATGTCTTTCATCCCGGCAATCACCCGTCGGTCAATCGCAGGGATACGTTCCGGCATATACAGACCCTTGTCTGCCGCCAGACTGCGTATGACTGCGTCCTCCAAACAAGCCTTCTCGACTCCTCTATTTGTACTGTAATATTTCATCTGTTCTTGAATTTCTTTACAGAATTGCAGGATTTTCAGGATTTACATATAATTCAAAACCTGTTAATTCTGTGAATCTTGTTTATTCTGTGAAAATAACTTCTTAACTTCTTTACTGAATCTGCAGGATTTGCATATAATTCAAAACCTGTTAATTCTGCAAATTCTGTTTATTCTGTGAAAATAACTTCTACCTGATATTTGCTATTGAAATTATATCCGCAAACACTCCGGCGGCGGTAACGTCAGCGCCTGCGCCATATCCTTTAATAATCATCGGATAATCATGATAGCGTTCGGTCGAAATCATAATGATATTGTTGCTGCCTTCGAGTTCATAAAACGGATGCGGACTGACTACCTCAATCATCCCTAACTCACAAACGCCGTTATCCATCCGCGCAACTAAACGCAACCTCTTGCCCTGAGCAGCCAACAACTTGCGGTTCGCCTCAAACTCCGCGTCAAGCTCGGGAATCGACTTCCAGAAATCATCTATCGTACCGTCGAAATACTTCTGCGGAATGAAATGATTGGTTTTAACGTCCTTCTGCTCTATGCTGTAACCAGCTTCACGAGCAAGAATAACCAGCTTGCGAATAACATCCTTCCCGCTAAGGTCGATGCGCGGGTCAGGCTCGGCGTACTTAGCGTCAACCGCCATGCGAATAGCCCGACTAAGAGGTATCTGCTCGCTTATAGTATTGAAAATAAAGTTGAGCGTACCCGAAAGCACAGCCTCAAGCCGCAGTATGTGGTCGCCGCTGTTGATAAGGTCGTTCATCGTGTTGATAATCGGCAAACCTGCGCCTACATTAGTCTCAAAAAGGAATTTGATACCACGTTTACGAGCCGTTTCCTTCAATTGAAGATAATTTTTGTAGGACGATGAAGCCGCAACCTTGTTAGCCGCCACAATGGAGATGCTTTTATTGAGCAAAGTCTCATACATGTCGGCAATCTTCTCGCTCGAAGTGCAGTCAACAAAGACCGAATTAAAGATATTCATCTTGATTATCTCGTCGAGCAAAATAGTTGGCGACGACTCAATGCCTTTCTCCTTAAGGTCGATGATGCAAGTATTGAGGTCAAGCCCTTCGCGCCGCATCAGCAAACGTTTAGAGTCGGCAATACCCACAATATTAAGTTTGACGCCGTTCTGCTTCATCAGCTTCTGTTGCTGAAGCTTGATTTGCTCGAGCAGATGTCCGCCGACCGTCCCGATACCGGCAATAAACAGGTTGAGCATCTTGTATTCCGACAAGAAAAACGAATCATGAATTGAATTGAGCGCCTTACGCAGAAACTCAAGTTTGATGACGAAGGAAATATTAGTCTCCGACGCACCCTGAGCACAAGCAATCACGCTTATACCAGCACGTCCGAGCGTACCGAAAAGTTTGCCTGCAATACCGGGCGTCCGCTTCATATTCTCTCCAACGATAGCCACCGTTGCAAGGTCTTTCTCGGCTACCATGTCGTCAATCTCGCCCCGTTCACGCTCGGCGGCAAACTCAGCGTTTAGCACCTGCACCGCCAAGTCCGCATCGGCGTTCTTAACGGCAAAGGTTGTATTGTTTTCGGAACTCGCCTGCGAAACCATAAAGACGCTTATTCCATTATGAGCAAGCGCCCGAAATATCCTGTAATTCACGCCAATCACGCCTACCATGCCAAGCCCCCGCACTGTAACCAAACAGGTATCATTAATGGACGAAATCCCCTTGATGATAGCCTTATTTGTGTCCGTAGCGAAAACGTCCTTGGTGATACAAGTTCCGGACGCCTGTGGATTGAATGTGTTAAGCACCCGGATAGGAATATTTTTGTGGAACGCAGGATAAATAGTCGGCGGATAGATAACCTTAGCTCCGAAATTACACAGCTCCATAGCTTCCGTAAACGACAAATGCTCTATCACATACGCCGAGTTGATTATGCGCGGATCGGCGGTCATAAATCCATCGACGTCAGTCCAAATCTCCAACATCGAAGCATCCAGCGCAGCGGCAAGGATGGAAGCTGTATAGTCCGACCCACCGCGTCCGAGGTTTGTAACCTCGTCGTCATCGAGGCTGGACGAGATAAAACCGGGCACTAAAGCGACCTTTGGAAGAGAGGTAAAAGTCTGTTTTATCAACTTGTTAGTCTGCTCAAAATCTACAACGTGCTTGTTGAACTGCCGGTGTGTTTTGATAAACTTGCGGGCGTCATAAAGGACGGCGTCCTCAATGACGTTAGCGACGATAAACGACGACAGTCTCTCGCCGTAGCTGACGATAGTGTCGGAAGTCTTGGCGGAAAGATCTTTTATCAGGAAAACGCCGCGAAAGATATTTTCAAGCTCATCGAGAGTGCTGATTACCTCCGACATGACCAAGTCCTGTCTGTCTGCGGGAATAACGCCTTCAATGACCGTCTTGTGCCGCTCGACGATAGCCTCAAACTCTGACTTGTAAGCTCTGTCGCCCGTCGAAGCCAACTTGGAAGTATGCAACAACCGGTCGGTTACGCCACCCAGCGCCGACACAACCACAATCACCGGTTCATCAATAGCCTCAACTATCTTTTTCACGCTCAATATACTCTCTGCAGAACCTACGGACGTCCCGCCAAATTTCAATACTTTCATACGTATATTTTTTTACTTAAAACGAGCCGCAAAGATACGAAAGAAATATGAATTATGTGTTTATTGTACGGGGTCGCCGACTTCGGGATGCATCGGATCATAAATTGCCACTCCTACGCGAGAATCGGCGCAACCATAATAAAGGTACCATTTATTCCGGTGAAACACTAAGCCTTCTATAAAAACCGTACCATCGACATATTGTCCGCTTTTCTCAAAGTCTGCCACAGGACGGAAGAAAGGAACATCTAACCGAGCTATGACTTTATAAGGATTAACGGAATCAAACAAAACCTGTCCGGCGCTGTACGTTCCCGCGTTGAAACGAGTGTCCCGCTTTTCATTCGTTTGATTTTTCCCGTTATACAGTAAAATGATGCCGTTGTCCGTCAAAATAGCGGGAGGGCCGCACTCCGTTAAGGCGCTGTCGAAATAACGCTCGCGCGGATAAACAAGTCCCCGTATTTTGTCGTTATCACCCAATACCGGAGTCCATCGGATCAAATCATCGGATACGGCGACAGCCACCATAGCCTCTCCCCAATACATAAAATACGTCCCGTTTACTTTCGTAATCACTTGTTTTCCGTTCACTATCTTCGTTACAATCGACCCCGATTTGCAAGCCATATCCTTAAAACGTCCGTTGTATGCCTCGGCAAAAGCCGGACCGTGTTTCTCCCAAGTTAACAAATCCCGGGAAGTAGCAACGGATAAACGCGGAGTTTTCCGGTTCCATGAGGTGTACATCATCACATAAAGTCCATCGTCGGTAACGGCTATACGAGGGTCTTCGCATCCGCCCGGCCATTCGTATTCTTTTACCGCATCGTCGGTCGGATACATAACCGGAGTATCTCTTCTCTGCAGGTTGACGCCATCTGCACTTTTCGCCAAACCAATACGTGAGGTACGCTTGCCTATACCGGTTGCCGAATTGTCTTCTGCCCGGTATAAAACATAGATTGTATCCCCTTTAACGGTTGCTGCCGGATTAAAGGTGTCGCTTTCTTCCCAGCCGACAAATTCCTGCCGCATCGGACAATAAAAACGGTTTGCCGGATTAGGGGCTATCACCGGATTTACGTCGGACGGTCGTACAAAGCCTCCCAATGCCCATTCGGGTAACGGATTTGTTTGACTTTGTACGGTTTGCGACGTGCTGACGTCGGCAATCGCAATAAAGAATGATACCGACATCAAAATCCGTCGGCAAACATTGCATGTAACTACGTGATTTCTTTGTTTTGCCATAAGTTTAATAATTAATAGTTGGTATAATAACGAATAACTATTCACTTTATTGTTTGGTCGGCCGGGTTCCACGTCTATACAGATTAGCGTATAACAAAATTAATACCTTTCGAAGTACATGCTTTATGAAGATTGTATTAAAAACAATCACTACTGACCGACTAAAATATCAGTAGTAAAAAAAGGGAGACCGTTGCAGGTCGCCGGAAAGTTGTACTTTTGTTGTTGCAAGACAATAAAAATTACAACAGATGAGCAAAAGTAGTGAAAAAAAATTAGTCGGACAGCCGATTTACAATCAAATACT
>JAITNE010000173.1 GCA_031290635.1 Tannerella sp.
GGACGGATACACTTCACCGCCGACACATTATGGTTTCAGCCTTCGGCGCACATCGACGAGATGATCTCCCGCACATGGAAGAATACCGTCATACAAGCCACCAGCAGCGACGAAAAAACCCTTGATATAACGGCGAAGCTCAGCGACGACCGCCGGGAAATGACGATTTACGTAGCGAACATGACCGACAAGCCCCGCCAAGCCCTTATTAACATAGAAGGATTCAACTTCAAGTCCCGTTCTGAAGTTCAAACGATAGGAGACTGCGACTTAAACGAGTCAAACACTTACAACAATAAGGAGAATGTAGTATTCAAGCGTTCTGAAGCCGTCATTGCAAAGAAAAACTCCCGTTACACATTCCCCAGATACTCATTTACAGTCATCACCCTAAAGTAAAAAGATGCAAAAAGTTGTTTTATCAGAAAGAGATAAAGGTAAACCTGTCCGGTATCGTCCCCCAGAGGAACGAAGCAATCTCAATCCTTCGCAAGAGTTGTTTTATCAAAAAACCATCGTGGTAAACCGTCCCAAACGATTTTTTATAGAAAACACCATCAGGGTAAACCGTCCCAAACGATTTTTTATAGAAAACACCATCAGGGTAAACCGTTTCAAACGATTTTTTATAGAAAACACCATCAGGGTAAACCGTCCCAAACGATTTTTTATAGAAAACACCATCATTGCAAAATCTCCGGTATCGTCATTGCGAGGAACGAAGCAATCTCAATCCTCAAAAAAATCTCTTAGGAGGAATTTATTATCAATATTAATAGAACAAAGAAATGAAAAGATTAGATGAATATTTTAGTATATCCGGCAAACAGCGTCCGGATGGCTTCGTACCTCGCAATGACGATACCGAAACATCGTTCCCAAGAGGTGCGAAGCAACTTCAATCATTCAAAATTATTTCAGGAAGATAACATCATCTATCTTAATCAATAAAAATTATTTCAGGAATATATTCATACAACAATAAGTGAATCAAAAACATTTTATACATTAAATACATTATAATTATATGAAAGTAATAGGTTTAGATTACGGAACCGACTCCGCGCGAGCGATAATCGTGGACGTGCGGAACGGTGAAACGATGGCTTTTTCGGTCATGAACTACCCGCGATGGACTGCACAGAAGTACTGTCAGCCCGCAACAAACCAATATCGTCAACACCCGTCGGATTATATCGACGTATTGGAATTTACAGTCAAAGACGCACTTGCGAAGTGTCCCCCCGGCACTGCCGAAGAAGTAGTCGGCATCGCCTTCGACACTACCGGCAGCACGCCGGCGTTTACTGATGAGAGCGGCACGCCTTTGGCTCTCAAAGACGAGTTTAAGGACAACCCCAACGCCATGTTTATCCTTTGGAAGGATCATACTGCGGTGCGCGAAGCTGCCGAAATCAACGCGCTCTCGAAGACCTGGAAGACCGATTACACCTCCTACGAAGGCGGAATCTATTCGTCGGAGTGGTTTTGGGCAAAAGCGCTTCACGTCCTGCGGGAGGATGCGGCCGTCAGGGCAAAAGCCTTTTCCATCGTAGAGCATTGCGAGTGGTTGCCGGCATTGTTGACGGGAGTTTCGTCGGCAAAGGACATCGTCCGAAGCCGCTGCGCAAACGGACACAAAGCCATGTGGCACGAAAGCTGGGGAGGGCTTCCGGACGAAGAGTTCCTCTGCAGCATCGACCCGTTATTGTCAGGGCTTCGGGCGCGCCTGTTCGACAAGACCGAAACCGCCGAAAAACCCGCAGGCACACTCACGTCCGAATGGGCTACAAGGCTCGGACTTTCGACCCGCGTAACAGTCGCCGGAGGAGCATTCGATTGCCATCTGGGAGCCATCGGCGCAGGCATCACGCAAAACACTTTAGTACGGATTATCGGTACGTCCACCTGCGACGTGATGGTTGCAGGCCAAAACATCATCGGCGACAAGCTCATACGCGGCATCTGCGGACAGGTTGACGGCTCGGTCATCCCCGGAATGACAGGTTTGGAAGCCGGACAATCGGCCTTCGGCGACCTTTACGCATGGTTTAGACGGGTGCTGGAGTTTCCTTTGAAGCAAATTCTTTCAAAGACCACTTTGATTGACGACGCGACGAAAGAAAAACTGATTGCCGAGACCTGCGAACGCATAATCCCCGAACTGACGGCCTCAGCGGAGCTTTGCGGCATTAATGAAGACAGCGCCATCATCGCAACGGACTGGATAAACGGCCGTCGAACGCCCGACGCCAACCAAATACTCAAAGGCAGCATCGACGGACTGACCCTCGGCAGCACGGCGCCGCTTATCTTCCGAGCGCTTGTGGAGGCAACGGCTTTCGGGTCGCTTGCCATCGTAGAGCGATTCAGGTCGGAGGGCGTGCGTATAGACGACGTCATCGGCATCGGAGGCATCGCGTTAAAATCACCGTTTGTTATGCAGACATTATCCGACGTACTAAACATGCCGATAAAAGTCTGCAAGACCGACCAGGCCTGTGCACTTGGCGCAGCGATGATAGCCGCAACCGCCGCCGGAATCTACCCAAAAGTAGAAGACGCGCAGGCAGCAATGACCTCCGGCTTCGCAAAAGAGTACTTCCCCAACGCCTCCAACGCCGCAAAATACAGCAAGATGTACAAAAAGTACCTGCGACTCGGAAGTTTTGCCGAAAAAGAATCGACGAATGAGTAAAGATTGTTTTGTTAAA
This sequence comes from Tannerella sp., assembly GCA_031290635.1. GTDB lineage: Bacteria > Bacteroidota > Bacteroidia > Bacteroidales > Tannerellaceae > Tannerella. Next base: position 2,715 of record JAITNE010000173.1, read on the forward strand.
CATAAAAATTAAAGTTTAATTGACCGAGATTGCTTCGTACCTCGCAATGACGATACCGGACAACGTCATGCAAGGCGCAAAACAATCAAAATATATCATCATTCTGTGCATGATTTCTTCGTACATAACAATGGATGTCTCCGGTATCGTCATTGCGAGGAACGAAGCAATCTAAACATTGTTTGACATACAAAGAAATCTATATTCAAAATATTTATATTAATAACGATATACAACGCATTCTGATTTTTTAATAATAATATAAACATTCAAATTCAATTATCTTATGAAAAAATTTTTTTTATTTGCCGCATTATTGCTGGCTTCGAGCCTGATGGCTCAAAATACCGCCGTCATCAAACTGCATCCCTCTAACGCTAAAGATTCAATCCCACGCGCTATCTACGGACAGTTCGCCGAGCATCTGGGACGATGTATCTATGGCGGACTTTGGGTGGGCGAAAGTTCAACCATAAAAAACACGCACGGTTATCGAACCGACGTGCTACAGGCGCTCAAAGACCTCAAAGTGCCTGTCTTGCGCTGGCCTGGGGGATGCTTTGCCGACGAATATCACTGGATGGACGGCGTCGGAAGACCCGAAAACCGCCCCCGCATGGTCAACAACAATTGGGGTGGAACGGTCGAAGACAACAGTTTCGGCACGCACGAGTTCCTGAATCTCTGCGAACTGCTCGGTTGTGAACCCTACATCAGCGGAAATGTCGGCAGCGGCACCGTTGAAGAGATGGCTAAATGGGTGGAATACATGACCTCCGACGGTGATAGCCCCATGGCGAAGCTGCGACGCGAAAACGGTCGCGACCGGGCGTGGAAAGTGCGTTATATCGGCGTCGGCAACGAGAGTTGGGGCTGCGGCGGAGACATGCGACCCGAATACTATGCCGACCTTTACCGACGCTACGCCGTTTACTGCCGCAACTACGACGGTAACAGGCTCTACAAGGTCGCGAGCGGCGCTTCCGACTACGATTTCAACTGGACAGACGTTTTAATGAAGAATATCGGCAACCGCATGAACGCCCTCTCCGTTCATTACTACACGTGCAAGGGCTGGAACGGCAGTAAAGGCTCTGCTACAGCCTTTAACAGCGATGAATACTACCGGACATTGCAAAAATGCCTGGACATCGAGAACGTCATCCGTCGCCATTGCGAAATCATGGACAAGTACGACCCGGGCAAGCGTATCGCGCTGCTGGTAGATGAATGGGGCACGTGGTGGGACGAAGAACCGGGCACTGTCAGCGGACATCTCTATCAACAAAACACTCTGCGCGACGCATTTGTAGCGAGTCTCACCTTCGACGTCTTCCACAAATACATTTCGCGCGTGAAGATGGCTAACATCGCCCAGATCGTCAACGTTTTACAGTCGATGATACTGACCGACGACTCCGGCCGAATGGCTTTAACCCCGACCTACCACGTATTCAAGATGTATTCGGTTCATCAGGACGCCTTGCACATACCTGCAAGCATAGTTTGCGACGTCAAATCATCCCCCGACCACCGCACCCTGCCCCTCCTGAGCGCCACCGCATCCATCGACCGCGCCGGTTTGTTGCACATATCCCTCACAAACATCGACGCCGACAATGCCCAATCGGTCTCAATCGACCTCTCAGGACTTACCATCGGCAAGCAAATATCCGCAACAATCCTGACATCCCCCAACCTGACCGATCATAACACCTTCGACCATCCTCAGACCGTCAGTCCGGCTGTTTTCAAGGATTTTGCATTGATTTCACCATCAACACTGCAAGTTAATATCCCCGCAAAATCAATAATAACAGTCGAACTGTCAAGTCAACGAAAGTAATGAAGGCTGTATTATTCACTTTTTATAAAAGCGCACCCAATCTATCCACATCTCTACGGGAAGGTCGGCAGGATCTACGCTTCCAACCCATGAGCCGCCTAATTGCATGTCGAGCAGGAGGTAGAAATCGCGGTCGAAGGGGAATTGGTCTGCCTTGTCGGTTTCGATGCGGGGATAGGTGAAGGTGTGCAGGCCGTTGATGTCGAAACGCAGGCTGTCGGGGTACATCT
>JAITNE010000040.1 GCA_031290635.1 Tannerella sp.
TTTTTACGAAATCAGCATGATTTGCAGGATTAACATATTGATAATATGCAGATGATTGACGGATTGATATAATTATCGGAAATGCGTTCGATGTGCGGACTGTGGCAAGCCCTGCCGGAAGCAATGAAGATATATTATTAAGTGCAGACGCAGCACGCTACGTCTATACATTAGTGAAATTAGTGAAATTCGTGGAGAAAAATCTCCTTTGAGGACAAAATCAGTTTTCAGATTGCTTCGTACCTCGCAATGACGGAGACATTCAAGTCGATGAGGCGGATATGCAAGTCGATGACGGAGATATGCAAATCGATGACGCGGTCATGCAAGTCGATGACGCGGACATGGAAGGCAATTACGGACATGAAATTCAAATACTTGGACATAAAACTTATTAAACAGTATATTTTTAATTTATAAACATTATGAAGTCAGAATTAATTACATTAACATTACTTTTTGCAACGATGTTTTCGTCGTGCAAATCAACCGACGGCGACGCAGATGACATGAAATTGTGGTACGACGCGCCTGCGCAGAGGTGGGTCGAAGCTCTTCCCATCGGTAACGGACGTTTGGGCGCGATGGTGTTCGGCGATCCGTTTAATGAGACCCTGCAGCTCAACGAAGAAACCGTCTGGGCGGGTCAGCCCAACAATAACGGCAATCCGGATGCCAAGGATGCACTTCCGCAGGTCAGGAAACTTCTTTTTGAAGGCAAGTATCGCGAAGCGCAGGATCTTGCGACCGAAAAGATTGTAAGTAAAACCAATCACGGCATGCCTTATCAGCCGGTTGGAGACCTGAAACTGACCTTTCCCGCTAATGCTTCGGCGCAGGATTACCGTCGCGAGTTGGACTTGTCAACAGCCGTCGCAACTACGCGATACACTCTCGACGGGGTGGAATTTGTGCGCGAAGCATTTGTATCGTTCACGGATCAGGTGATAGTTGTCAGGCTGACGGCGTCGAAGAAAGGAAAAATAAACTTCACGGCAAGTTTCAGCAGTCCGCAAAAAAGCGTTTCAGGCATCTCTGAAAATAAGATTAAAGATGACTCCGACAAAAAATTCGTCTCCGGAAGCCTGCTTCAACTTAAAGGCGTCTCCGGAAACCATGAAGGACTTGAAGGAAAAGTAAGGTTTACGGCTTCGGCGTCCGTTCGATACAGGGACGGATCGAGTGTTGAAGAGGGAGACTGTATTACCGTTAAGGATGCGGACGATGTTACAATCCTTGTATCCATCGCTACAAATTTTGTTAACTATCGCGATCTTGGCGCCGACGATGAACTTCAATCCGAAAGTTACATCCGCAACGCTTTGCAAAAGGATTACAGGAAACTCAAGGCAGATCACATCAGATTTTATCAGCAATATTTCAACCGTGTACAGTTGGATTTGGGGAAGACCGATTCCGTCCGCAAGACTACGGATGTACGGATTCTGGAGTTTGCAAAAGCTAACGATCCACAGCTTGCGGCGCTGTACTTTCAGTATGGACGTTATCTGTTGATATCAAGTTCGCAACCCGGAAATCAGCCTGCTAACCTGCAGGGGATATGGAATGACCTGATTTCGCCGCCGTGGGACAGTAAATATACCACAAATATCAACGCCGAGATGAATTACTGGCCTGCGGAAGTAACAAATCTGTCGGAACTGCATCAGCCGTTTATAGAAATGGTCAAAGAGATAGCCGAGTCGGGCGCTGAGACGGCGCGGCAGATGTACGGCGCACGCGGTTGGGTCTTGCATCACAATACCGACCTCTGGCGCTCTACCGGACCGGTGGATCAGGCCGGATCGGGGATGTGGCCGTCGGGCGGAGCATGGGTTTGCGAGCATTTGTGGGACAGATATTTATATTCGGGAGATAAAAAATATCTTGCAGATGTATATCCTGTGATGAAGGGTGCGGCGACTTTTTTTACGGACTTTCTGATTGAAGAACCGACGCATCATTGGCTGGTTGTAGCTCCGTCAAATTCGCCGGAGAACACGTTTGCATATTCAAATTCATCTAAAAAAACATCATCATCCGAAGGAAAAATTGAACGTGCAACTAATTCTTACGGTATAACGATGGATAATCAGCTGCTGTTTGAGCTGTTTAACAACGTAATATCCGCTTCCGAAGCTCTGAATACAGATAAAAACTTTGCAGACACCCTCCGGCAGATGCTCAAACGTCTTCCGCCGATGCAGATAGGTCAACACAGTCAGCTGCAGGAATGGATCTGTGATTGGGACAATCCCGATGACAAGCATAGACACGTATCTCACCTTTACGGAGTTTATCCAAGTTGTCAGATTTCGCCCGTCCGCACTCCGGAACTGTTCGACGCGGCTCGTACATCGCTTAACTATCGCGGCGATCCGGCTACAGGCTGGTCGATGGGCTGGAAAGTGTGCCTGTGGGCGCGTTTCCTTGATGGAAACAGGGCTTACAAACTTATCTCGGAGCAGCTAAAGCTCACCCAAAACCCCAAAACAACCTACGAAGGCGGTGGGACTTACGCAAATATGTTTGACGCGCACCCGCCGTTTCAGATAGATGGAAACTTCGGTTGCACGGCCGGCATTGCGGAGATGCTGGTTCAAAGTCATGACGGCGCGGTGTATATTCTTCCGGCTTTGCCCGACGTATGGGCTACCGGTAAAGTGTCCGGACTGCGTACAAGAGGCGGATTTATCACGGATATTCAATGGGAAAACGGTAAAATTAAATTATTGAAGATAAAATCTGTTCTGGGAGGTAACCTGCGTCTTAGAACAGTGAATGAATTAAAGTATGAAGCCGGAGTTTCAGACGTCGCAGCAAGCTCTTCAAACTCCTCAGAGTCTTCAAACTCATCATCATCCTTAAAAATTGCTTCGGGAATCAATCCAAATCCGTTTTTTAAGACTCACACAATACCGGCTCCTATTATTTCGGACAAGGCAAAGCTCAATCCTGCGGGCGTAAAACCTGTTTTTGAGTATGATATACTAACCGTGCAAGATGAAGAATACATTTTTACAATTAAATAATTAACATCATGAACAGATTTAACACTTTAGCCCTGATATTTGCGGTCGTGGCTACCCCGCTATGCGCTCAAACTGTCGTAGATACACAGTCCGTCGCTCAATCCCTAACTAATCTTGGCGATCAACCCCCAAAAGCCGTATGGATCTGGCATCCCGGCGACTTTGAAATATGGCTCGGCAATCGAGTGCAGAAGCAGCGAACAGAACGTGAAGCCTTTTACGCACCGTTCTGGCGTGCAGATCATCATGCTTCGCTTGTGCGTTTCATGAAAACCGTCGAGCTTGACGAAGCCGAAACCATCGACATTCACGTCGAAGGTGAATTTTCAGTCCGCATAGACGACCGTCTGGTTTATGAGGAACACATCCGGAAGTTGCTTATCCCGCAAGGTAAACACAGCATTATCGTTCAGGTTTATAACGCCGAAACGCCGCCAAGCATACTTGTGCAGGGCAAAACGATAGTGTCCGACAAGAGCTGGACTATTTCGCGACAAGCCGGAACGCCCGTCAAAGCCGACGCATGGATTTTTGATTCACCGGATACCAAGCCGTCCGACTATAAATTAGCTCGAAAGTTGATTGAACCTGTGAAAACAGTCCGTCGGGATGAATCCGTAACAGTTGACTTCGGCCGTGAAACTTTCGGATACCTCAAACTGAATAATTTGCGGGGCACAGGCACTCTAACCGCCTACTACGGTGAATCGGAAGAAGAAGCCGCAAGCCCGGACGCCGAAACCCGCGACGTATTCCATATAAATCAGGCCGGAGACCTCGCCGACAATATCCCAAGAGACCTTGATCACAACATCATCCATGAAGTTACCCAAAACACCACCCACGACTATACCGTTTCGCCCCCCGTAACTACAACTGCAACTACCCTAAGTTATTCTGCGAAGAGTCGCGACTTCATCTCAGACCGCTCCCGCGCCTTCCGTTACGTCCGCTTTACATGGACAGGCGACGTCGGTTTCGACGATGTATCCATGTTTTACGAATTTAACCCTCTCCAATACAAAGGTTCGTTCAGCTGCGACGACGACGAAATCAACCGCATCTGGATTACCTCTGCCTACACTTTGCACCTCTCATCCCGCGAATTTTTTATCGACGGAATCAAGCGCGACCGCTGGGTTTGGAGCGGCGACGCCTACCAAAGTTACCTGATGAACTACTATCTGTTTTTCGATAACCCCCTGGTTAAACGAACTACATGGGCTTTACGAGGCAATGACCCCGTCGAAACCCACATCAACACTATCCTCGACTACACTTTCTATTGGTTTATGGGTATTTACGACTACTATCTCTACACCGGCGACCGTGAACTTCTGCAACAGATATATCCTAAAATGCTATCTTTGATGGACTTTTGCATTGCAAGACGCAACCGGGAAGGACTTGTAGAAGGTCTCCCCGGAGATTGGGTCTTTATCGACTGGGCGCCGATTGACAAGGAAGGCGAAGTTAGTGTTGAACAACTGCTTTTCTGTCGCAGTCTGGAAACTATGACCCTCTGCGCCGAGATTGTTAACGACCATAAGAACGCCGAGCTGTATCGACAGCTTGCTTCACAGTTGCAGTCGAAAATTATCTCTATTTATTGGGATAAATCCCAAAAAGCCCTGGTACACGGACGTAAAAACGGCGTCCTCGACCGTAAAGTTACGAAGTATGCCAACATGTTTGCACTTAATTTCGGCTATCTCGACGCACAACAGCAAGAAGACGTCAAGCAAAACGTCCTCCTCAACGACGCAATCCAGAAAATCACAACTCCATACATGCGTTTCTACGAACTCGAAGCCCTGTGTCGAATCAAACAGCAGCATCACGTCCTCTCCGAAATCAAGGACTACTGGGGAGGGATGCTCCGTCTTGGCGCGACATCCTTCTGGGAAGCCTTCGACCCCGAACAATCCGGCGCGGAACACTACGCCATGTACGATCGTCCGTTTGGTCGAAGCCTTTGCCATGCCTGGGGTGCAAGTCCAATCTATCTTTTCGGAAAATACTGGCTCGGAGTATGTCCGACATCCCCCGGCTACGCAACCTATCTGATAGAGCCTGAACTCGGCGGTCTTAAATGGATGACCGGCAGCGTCCCCACGCCTTCGGGCAACATCAACCTTTCGGTTACCGAAAAGAAAATAACTGTCGAAACCGTATCCGGCGCAGGCACACTGCGTTTCCGCAGCCGAACAAAACCATCCTGCAAGACCGGTAAAATAACCCTCTCCGCCGACGGTTACTACGAAATGAAACTCGAAGCCAACAGCAAGTACGAAGTCGGATATGCTGTCGCGACTGCTACTGCTGCTACTACTTCTTCTTCTACTTCTTCTACTTCTTCTGCTTCTTCGCAAGACGTATCTGTTCCGGAGATTTTGCGGACACACAGGGACAAAGCTCAGTTTACTAAATTAAAAGATAAAGTGAAGCTCACATCTCTGTTCAACGGCAAAAACTTTGACGGATGGTATATCTATTCTCAAGGCAGCGGCGTCAACAACGATATAGAGAAGGCATTTAACGTCGAAAACGGGCTTATTCATCTGGCCGGCGAAACGATGGGCTACCTTTGCACCAACAAATCCTACAAAAATTACTATTTACGTGTAGTTTTCCGTTGGGGCGACAAAAAATATCCTCCCCGCCAGAACACTCGCCGCGACAGTGGTATCCTTTACCATTTTCCGTTAGGTGTAACGGACAAGATTTGGCCGAAATCCATTGAATGTCAGGTTCAGGAAGAAGATTGTGGCGATTATTGGTGTGTTGACGGAGCTACCGCCGATTCGCCCAACGAAAGCCGGATAGAAGGCGGTGTAATGAAACACATTATCCGTACCGACAACTTCGAAAATCCCGGACAGGAGTGGAACACGATAGAGATTATCTGCATTGACAACAAATCCGAACACTACGTAAACGGCCATTTAGTCAACCAAGCCCACAACCTGACCGTCGCCGAAGGCAAAATCCTGCTTCAATTAGAGTGCGCCGAAGTCTTTTACAAGACGGTAGAAATACTGTCGTTGAAGTAATACTAATGATGGAAATATTTAGTTGGATTTCCGGGAGCAACAAAGCTGCGGCTTCGTAATATAAGTTGAAATATAATGAATTGAGATTGCTTCGCACCTCCACTACAGTATAACGCTGGAGCTTTATATCTCCCGGGATGCAGTACATGTCCGTCCCCCAGAGGTACGAAGCAATCTAATCGTTTACCAAATTGCTGAATGGTTTTGGATTGCGAAGATATTCTTTTATTAGATACTAACTGAAAGGAAACTACCGCATTGGATTTTTAGCTTTAGACATGTATTCG
>JAITNE010000045.1 GCA_031290635.1 Tannerella sp.
CATAATATCAATACCGTTCGTACCAGCCACTATCCCAACAGCCCCAAAATGTATGCTCTGTACGATTACTACGGACTGTATATCATGGACGAAGCCGACGCCGAAAACCACGGCAACCACAGCATCAGCGAAAAATCCGGCTGGGAAGCAGCTTACGTAGATCGCATGACCCGCATGATAGAACGCGATAAAAACCATCCTTCGGTTATTTTCTGGTCGCTGGGCAACGAAGGCGGCAGCGGAGAAAATTACCTGGCAATGTATAAGAAAGCCAGGGAACTCGACCCTGCCCGACCGGTACACTACGAAGGCAACAGCCATTATGCCGACATCGATTCGCACATGTATCCCGATATTCCCCGTATGAACCGCTTCGACCAAGAGGACTCCGACAAACCTTATTTCCTCTGCGAATATGTTCATTCCATGGGAAATGCTCCGGGTAATATTGCCGAATACTGGGATTACATCGAAAATCATTCCCAACGGATGATAGGCGCCTGCGTTTGGGACTGGGTCGATCAGGGTATCAATAAAACAGGACAGCCGGCCGACCATTATTACTACGGCGGCGATTTCGGCGACCGCCCGAATGACCTTGACTTCTGTATCAACGGATTGACAACGCCCGACCGTAGAACGACCGCCAAACTTGTAGAACTCAAAAAAGTCTATCAATACATTAAAATCAGACCCTTAGCTCTGAGCGGCGGCAAAATAGAAATAGAAAACAAATACGATTTTTCCAACCTTAACGAATTTGACTTCACTTGGGAACTGCTGAAAGACGGCGTAAAAGTAGAATCCGGAGCATTGGAATCATTGAATCTGGCGCCCAATCAAAAGGCTGGAATCCAAATACCGTACCGAACGCGCATAAATCCCCGAAACGAATATTGCCTGAACATTCATGCCTGCCTGAAAAACGCTACTCGCTGGGCGGAAAAAGGACACCCGGTCGCCGCAGAACAATTTGCATTAACTGCGCGTCCTGCCATAGCAACGATTGATACGGAAAAACTCGGAAACCTGAATGTAACAACGTCGGGAAAAGAGTTAATCCTGTCCGGCGACGGTTTCAAAACCGTGTTCAATACGGAAACGGGTACTGTAACGTCTTTGCAGTACGGAAATAAAGAAATGTTGCACAACGGCCAAGGTCCAACGTTGAACTGGTATCGCAACGTCGGCAACGACCGGTTTACCGACCAAACGTATTATGAAACGGAATACGGTAAAACCTTGTTTACTTACCGGACAGACGAAAGCGGCAAATTCGCGACCGTCGTATCCGACCTGAAAGCAACCATCAAAGGAAGACGGGCTACTGTCGTTCTACCCTGTCTGATTAAATACACCGTCTATTCCAACGGGACAATCGACGTCAGCGCCGAATTTACGAAACCGGCCAACGGCGAAATTGTCCGCCGGCTGGGATTGCAAATGGTTTTGCCTACTGCTTACGAAAACGTGGAATGGTATGGTCGCGGACCGTATGAAAACTATATCGACCGTAAACAGGCTTCTTTCCTTGGCGTGTACAGCACGACAGTCGCCGGAATGGAAGCCGAGCATTATATACGTCCGCAAAGTATGGGAAACCGCGAAGACGTCCGCCGGCTGACAATAACCGACAACAACCGGTCGGGATTGAAAATAACGGCTAAAAATAATTTGTCTTTCAGCGCATTGCATATCACCGACAAAGATATTTGGGCAACCGGGCATGATTTTGAACTGGATAAAGTCCGTAAACCGGAAGTGTATCTGAATATCGACTGTATCCAACAAGGCTTGGGAAATGCTACCTGCGGACCTGTTCCTTTGCCGGAGTATATGATACCGGAAAATACACCCCTGACTTATTCGTTCAGAATCGAGGCCGTATCAAATGAGAATTAAGGAGAATCATTTGCACACAGGATGCCTGTTTGGGGGTGTCGCATTGATGAAGTCAGGAGAAAACAAACATATCGGTGGAGTTGTCGGAAAGGCAAATACGGACGTCGCTGCCTCGAAAACGTCGTCGGCAAGGAAAATACGAGCGTCGCTGCCTCGAAAACGTCGTCGGCAAGGCAAATACGAACGTCGCTGCCTCGAAAACGTCGTCGGCAAGGAAAATACAAGATAGGGGTCAGGGGAGGCGCTACCATCCAAAAGCTTCGTCGCTCATCCAAACGCCTTGCGCTTTCATGGTTTGTTCTATCACGTCGCGTGCTACACCGTCGCCGCCGCAGCGTGGGGAGATGTATTTCGCTATGGCTTTGATTTCAGGGTCGGCGTCGGAGGGAGCTACCGGTAAACCTGCTCGAAGCATAATATGATAGTCGGGCAGATCGTCGCCGCAATAAACGATTCCGTCCTCATTCAGGGATGTAACGGCGATGAAATTTTCGTAATCGGTGAGTTTGATGCTGCTGCGCATATAGATGTGTTTGATGCCCAGACGCTCGTAGCGAATACGGACGGCTTCGGTATAACCGCCCGTAATGATGCCTACATGGAAGCCTTTGCGGACGGCTAACTGCAAGGCAAAACCGTCTTTAATATTGACCGTGCGCATAGGGTCGCCATCCGGCGAAAGCGCTATGCGGTTCGACGACAGTACGCCGTCAACATCAAACACAAAGGCTCGTATCTTTTTCAAATCGTAATTTATCATGACTGTTTGTTTTGAATTATACTTGTTATAAGACTGTAAACTTCTTGTATTGCTGGGTCGTCGATAAGGGCGAGATGCCGGTCGATAACCTTGCGGTCGTTGCGTATGGCGGGACCGGTTTGAGCGCTGTGGGGGTACAAGTCGAAAAACTTCCTTGCCGTCTCGTCAATCAGAGGTCGCAGAAGCTGAGGGTCAATGCCCTGCTCTTCGAGTATATGTGAAGCAACATCGTACATTGAGTTGACAAAATTGTTGGCAAAAACGGCAGCTAAATGCAGGTATTGCCTTTCGCCGGAACTCATCCGCGAAACCGACCTCGACAAGCTACCGGCTATCTCCATCAACTCCCCGTCAACCTCCCGACTACTCCCTTCAATCAGCAGAGGAATCTCGCCAAACTCCACTTGACGCTGCTTTGAGAACGTTTGCAGAGGATAAATCACCCCGTAACGCTCGGCATATCCCTCAAAAACACTAAGAGGCACGCTGCCGGAAGTATGTACCCAAAGGCTTTTGTTGCTCGGCGGCGGCGTTGACGCAATCACATCTGCAATCGCATCATCTTTCAATGCAAAGACGTATAAATCGGCGTCGGCAACAATATGCTCTATTCTGTCTGTAAACTCACACCGGAGCGCATTAGCCGGAGTTTGAGCGCTGTCGGTCGTGCGGCTGTAAACCTGAAGAATGTCGTATCCTGCATCCTTCATCGCCATCGCAAGATGTGTAGCCACATTGCCCGCTCCTATAAATACAACTTTCTTCTTCATCTATTTATATTTATCGGGCGACCGCAAGGGATCGCCCCTACATTCAATTATCGGGCGACCGCAAGGGATCGCCCATATTTGCAAAAACCGGGCGCAAAGTTAGGCAATAATTCAATATTAACGAAAATAATTGCTACTTTTGTGCTTCGCAAAAATTATTATTTATGCCTGCATTGATTGATAAACTTACTATAGACAAGATTTTTGACGCCGCTCATATTGTAGATGTGGTGTCGGACTTTATCACGCTTAAAAAGAAAGGGGTGAGTTATCTTGGCCTTTGTCCCTTTCATGCCGACAAGTCGCCTTCTTTGACCGTCTCGCCGGCAAAAAATATTTTCAAATGTTTTGCATGCGGCGAGGGCGGCAATTCCGTGAACTTCGTTATGAAGCACGAGAAAATCTCCTACTACGAAGCCCTGCGCTATCTTGCAAAAAAATATAACATAGAAGTAAATGAACGCGAACTGACCGACGAAGAAAAACGACTCTCTACCGAGCGCGAAAGCATGATGATAGTCAACGCATGGGCGCAAAAGTTCTTCACCTCGCGGCTTTATGAGCATCAGGAAGGTCAAACCGTCGGGCTGCCATATTTCGTCGAACGTGGTTTCAGGGAGGATATTATCCGCAAGTTTCAGTTAGGTTACAGCCTCAACAAGCGCGACGACCTCTATCAGGAAGCCGTCCGTCAAGGCTACAACGAGGATTATGTGATTAAAACCGGACTTGTCTATCGACGTGAGGACGGCAGCGTCGCAGACCGCTTTCACGGAAGGGTGATATTCCCCGTACATACCCTGAGCGGTAAGGTTGTGGCTTTCGGAGGACGTATTCTGGGTAAGAAAGACAAGGTAGCCAAGTACGTCAACTCGCCCGAAAGTGAGATTTACCACAAAAGCAACGAGCTGTACGGTATCTTTTT
>JAITNE010000047.1 GCA_031290635.1 Tannerella sp.
CAAAAAAATGATATATGAAAGAAAAGAATCCTTTTTATTTCGGACGTATGGTAAAGGGTAACTTGTTTACCGACAGAGAAAAAGATACGGCAAGGCTCATAGCTGATTTCAGGAATGGACTTAACGCTATTATCATTTCGCCACGACGGTGGGGCAAGTCGTCGCTGGTGCAAAGAGCCGGCGAAATGCTCAATAGTGAGTATATTAAAATTGTTTTTTTGGATATGTTTTCCCTCAGAAGCGAAGTGTCGTTCGCTTGTAAATTTTATGAATTAAATTTGCAAGAGTAACTAAATATAGTTACCTTTGCGGCGACAAAGTCAGAAATATAAGCACGAAAGACAAATTGATAACACGGTTTAAAGCTTTGCCGAAAGATTTTACTGTTGATGAACTGACAAGGTTGTTCGCTATGTTTGGTTTTCAGATTGACAATAAAGGTAAAACTTCCGGTTCTCGCGTGATGTATAGTAACGAAGTAAAAGAGTTGTCGTACATTTTGCATAAGCCGCATCCGTCGAATATTGTCAAGGCTTTTATTATGAAAGATGTGAAAGAATTTTTGGTTGATAATAAATTTATAACGGAGGACTGATTATGGGATACTTAAAGTACAAAGGCTATAAAGGTAGCGTAGAGTTCAGCGAGGAAGATAATTGCTTGTTTGGTCAAGTTGTCGGCATGTCGAAGAACAGAATTACATACGAAGGTAAAACTATTGACGAACTTAAAACTGATTTTGAGGGCGCAATCGATTACTATTTGGATTATTGCCAACGGAAAGGGATTGTGCCTCACAAGGCACATAGTGGCGTTCTAAACATACGCATCTCTTCTGAAATTCATGACATGGCAGCATCATACGCCGACAAATGCGGAATAACGCTTAATGCGTTTATTAGAGAAGCTCTCAAACAACACATCGAGCAAATACATACTTAGACGTAAATCATACGAATCCTTTTTCGAGGGCGAGGTTTATCTGTGCGGTGGTGTTGTGATTGCACTGTGATGCGCACCTTTTTTTCTTGTCAAATAGTTTATGTTGAAAATTTATGCTATTTTTGCGGTATAAAACAAAGAAGATTATGAATATAATAGAACAGAAACAAGATTCCATTTTTAGGCTTTGTGAACTACATAAAGTCAAGCGTTTATATGCATTTGGGTCAGCGCTTACAGGGAACTTTAATGACGAGAGCGATGTGGACTTAATTGTTGATTTTCAAGATATTCCGGTAGAAGAATATGCGGATAATTACTTCGATTTTAAGTTTTCATTGCAGGATATATTCAATCGTCCCGTGGATTTACTTGAAAATCAGGCTATTAAAAATCCATATTTTCTTCATAGTATCAACAAACACAAGGAAATAATATATAAACAGAAATTAACTCATTAATGATATAATGGAATTTGTAATAATTATTGGATTAATTGTGTTGAACGGCTTGTTGTCGATGTCGGAGATAGCGCTTGTATCGGCGCGTAAAGCAAGGCTTGAGACCTTCGCTAAGAAAGGCAGGAAGTCGGCGCAGAAAGCTCTCGAACTGTCGCGCGAGGCAGACCGTTTTCTTTCGACCATACAGATTGGCATCACCCTGATTGGCATTATGACCGGTCTGTATTCGGGCGAGGCTTTTGCGGCGTCGCTGGCTGAGATATTGTCGCGAATAGATTTCCTGACGCCTTACTCTCTGGGCGTCTCGAAGTTGATAATCGTTGTGGCGGTAACGTATCTGACGCTTGTTATAGGCGAACTTGTCCCTAAGCGCATCGGCTTGACTTTCTCGGAAAACGTAGCGATGCTTGTAGCTAAGCCTATGGATTGGTTAGCTAAGATTACTGCGCCTTTTGTGTGGATACTGTCGAAGAGTACGAAGATAGTAGTTTCTATGATAGGACTTGACAATGCGGGCGACAACAACAAAGTTACCGAAGAAGAGATTAAAGCCATTGTGCATGAGGGTTATGAGGGCGGCGAGGTGCAGGAAGTAGAGCAGGACATCGTCGAGCGCGTTTTTCATCTCGGCGACCGCACGGTTGGCAGCATTATGACGCATCGCAGCGATATAGTTTGGATTGACGGCATCGACACCGCCGATATGATACGCGACAAGGTCAAAGCTAATCTATATAACACATATCCGGTTGTTTCAGGAGGCAAATTTGATGATATTCAGGGAGTGGTCTTCCTTAAAGAATTGTTTGGATATATCGATTCGGATGATTTTGAGCTTGCCCGAATAATACGCCCATCGCATTTTATTCAGGAAAACATGAGTGTTTATAAGGCATTGGAGCAGTTCAGGCGTGCACGAGTGAAGTATGGCATTGTTACCGACGAATTTGGAAGCGTCCAGGGTATTGTTACGTTCAAGGATATTGTCAATGCGCTGATAGGCGAGGTCATCGAGGTGGACGACAAACCGGAGATCGTCAAGCGCAGGGACGGCAGTCTGTTGGTTGACGGGCAGTATTCGTTCTACAGTTTTCTCGAATATTTCGATATTGAAGATTTGTACGAAGAGAATGATTATAACACGCTTAGCGGCTTGATTTTGGATGTTTTGGAGCGAGTTCCCAAGACGGGCGACAGTTTCTCGTGGATGGATTTCGATTTCGAGATAGTTGATATGGATGGAGCGAGGATAGATAAGGTATTAGTACGTAAAAAAAGCGCTAAAGGCGCGGCAAAAAATTAAAATGATAAAAGCAATATTTTTAGATATAGACGGCACGATGGTTAGTTTTGAAACGCATATCATGCCGGATAATACGCGTGCTGCGTTGTGTGCTGCGCGCAGGCGGGGAGTGAAGGTGTTCGTCGCCACAGGTCGCCATACGAGCGATATAAACAATCTTGGCGATATGGAGTTTGATGGCTACATCACGCTCAACGGTGCATATTGCATGGTAGGAGAGGAGGTAGTTTTCAAGCGCAGCATTCCTCATGAGGATATTGAGGCTTTCGTGCGTTACGGCGAGCAAGTGCGTAGCAGTCCTGTGCCATGTTTTTTTGTAGAAGCCGACCGTGTAGTCGCTAATATGGACGATGAAGAGATACGGCGAATGTCAGACCTTGTAAAATTTGTTCCTCGACCTGTTATTCCTCAGCGCCAACTTATTGATAAAGAGATATTTCAACTGACCGCCTTTTTCCCTCATGCCGAAGAAGCATCTATAATGAAGCATTTGCCGGGCTGCTGCTCAACACGCTGGTATCCAACATTTACCGATATAATAGCGCGTGATGTTGACAAAAGTGTCGGTTTGGCGAAGATAGGCGAGTATTTCGGCATATCAGTTGCCGAGATGATGTCATTTGGCGATGGCGGCAACGATATCAACATGTTGCGTTATGCCGGCACAGGTGTTGCGATGGGCAATGCCGACGATGAAGTCAAGCACGCCGCCGACTATATCACTACTTCTGTCGATGAAGACGGTATCGGCCACGCGCTAAGGCATTTCGGGATAATATAAACTTTATCTCAAAACATACGTTGTTTTTTCAGCCAATAAATGACTATCACTACGCTTAAAGCCATTATCGACCATGCGAAAAGATAGCCGTATTTCCAAGTCAGTTCAGGCATATTGGTGAAATTCATACCCCAAACTCCAACAAGAAATGTGAGAGGGATGAATATTGTAGAAACTACAGTAAGTCGGCTCATTGTACGGTTCATTTTCAAGTCATTATTAGCAAGATAAAGGTCAACAAGCGATGAAATTGTTTCCTGTGCGCCGGTGATCATCTGGACGGCTTGCAAAAGATGGTCGTTAGTATCTTTATAGTAGATATGATTTGCGTGTTCGATAAAAGCGCTGTTAAGCAGCACGTTGAAGTTGTCGCGCAAAGGAAAAATACCTCTGCGTACTTTCAAGAGGTTTTTCCTGACATTCTGAATTTGTATCTCTGTATTTATTACATTATCAGAGAATTGCATTAAGAGGTCTTCGATATCTATCATTTGTTCAATGATTTTATCCAAAACCATCAAATTATTGTTGATAATATTGCTAATCAGTAGATTAAGCAGATAGTCAACGCTTTTGTCGCGAACGTGTCCGCCGTGATTATCTAAAGCCGTCTTTATTTCGTCAAAGACGCCTTCCGTGCTTTCCTGAAACGAAACTATAAGGTTCTTGGCGAGGAAGAAACTGAATTTTTGAGTGTCGAGCAACTCGTCTTTGAGTGTGTAATAATCTACAATCAACAGTATTCCTTGTGTCGCTTCTTCGATTTTTGCAATATGGTTGGAATTAAGTATATCCTGCATCCACAGACGAGGAATATTGATATTCTCACATAGCAACCGGATTTCATTAACGTCCTGTAATCCGTTCACTGTTATATAGTTATTCTTTTCGCGGTCTAAGTTCCGGCATAACTCTGCCGGTTTGGAATAATCGGCTTTAGTGATTGATTCCGAATCGAAAACTATCAGTTCGAAATCTGTCGGAGTGTCGGAATCTCCGATGTATTGCAGGTTTTCGTACAGTAAATTGTCTTTCTGGCGAAGATGCCTTGCAGTGTAGCGACTTTTTTTATTTCTTCGTTTGGTCATAAATGGAGAAGTTAAAATTTATGGGGACTTTTATTTTTTAGTGAGCCATGTTTTAAATTCTGCGGCTTTGTTTTTACTGATATAGACGCGCTCGGGCGGCTCTATGCTGAGGGTGATGAGCAGGCGGTTGTCGAACCATATCGTGATGTTTTGGACGCTGTCGCGCGAGAGGATAAACTGCTTGTTTGCCCGCATGAAATCAACGGGATTGAGTGAAGATAAAATCTGTTCCAGCGTTTTGGAATATGGATAGATGCTACCGTCGCGGAGGTAGATGACGGTATGCTTTTCGGTTGTGTAGAAGCAGGATACGTCGCGGAGGTTGATGGGTATTAGCTTGTCTTTGATGGGCACAAGCAGGCGGTCGCGGTATCTGACGGCAGGCTCGAGTCGTGAAACGCGTTCCAGATACTGAACGATTTCCGAGTGTGTCTGTCGGGCGAACTTAGCCAGCGCGCGTTTTAACTCATTAGTTTTGATGGGCTTAAGCAGATAGTCGATACTGTTGACCTTGAAGGCTTCGATTGCGTATTCATCGAAAGCGGTAGTGAAGATTATCGGCGTATTGACCCGAATGGTTTTAAAGATTGTAAACGCCGAACCGTCGGAGAGACGAATATCCATAAGTATAAGGTCGGGAGATGGGTTCGATTGTAGCCATTGGATAGTCTGGTTAACGCTTTCGGTGTTACCGACTACCATTATTGCCGGATCGATTTCGGTCAGTATATTGACTAAATTTTCGTAAGCGACGGTCTCGTCTTCAACAATAAGTATTTCCATCTGTGCGTTTATTTAAGGGGTAAATAGACAGTGCAAAATTTTTCATTGCAATTGATTCGTATTTGTTTGTTCATCAGCAGTAAGAACCTGTGTTCCAAGTTTTTAATACCTGTGCCGTTAGTTACGGAGGGCGTCAGTTTGGGGAAGACAGGGTTGGATACGACTAATTCGTTTGCTTCGTTCAAAGTAATCGAAACGTCCATTTTATGCTGACTGTCAATAGTATTGTGTGTTACCACGTTATCAATCAGCGGCAATATCGACAGCACGGGGATATGGAGGTTGCGTTGATGCTCGTCAACATTGATGCTGAAAGTCAGTTTGTTAGCAAACCTTACCTCCATCATATAGCGAAAAGCTTGTACGAATCGCAATTCTTCTTCAAGCTCGACGAGGCCTTTCTTATCGCTTTGCAGGATATAACGGAATACATCCGACAGTTTGTTGACGTATTCGAGCGTCTTATCCTCGTCTTTCTTGCGGATAAGGGCAGTCAGTCCGTTGAGCGAATTGAAGAAGAAGTGAGGATTAATCTGGTTAGCGAGGGCGTCGCAATGGCTTTGCAGGTTCTCAATTTTCAACTGTTCGATTTCCTGTTCTTTTTTGCGTTGCACGATGTAGAGCAGCGAGACGTGACCTGCGATGGCGCTAAGGATGCAAGCGACGAAGAACTGAAAGAGCAACACACTGCCGAAGCAGTCGGATTTATGGTAACATGTTACCGACAATCCAACGTAGATAGCGTAGGCAGCGAGGGTTACAAGCAGTGAGACAAGGAAGCGTCTGGTCATTTTGGCGTCGCTCAGGCGTCGCAGGTTGATAGCCAGCAGAATCCAGAACAGCGCAGTGAAGAAGGCATATCTATAGCAAAAAAACCATATATGCGACTTGCGTGCGGTGACGTCCAGAAAACTCAAGTCAAAAGCCAGACAGGAGATATTGGGATAGACGACGAATGCGGCGCTAATCATGCTGACCATCAGCAGCTTAAACAAACTGTATTTGTCAAGAAGATTCATACGACGGCGCTGAAACGATGTGTTGGTTTGGGACGTTCGGGTTGCAGGTAGTACCATTTAAGAACTCTGTAAAAATACTTTTCGGCTGCAAGAGTATCGAGTGTCCGGCGCACGATATCATTGAGCGTTTTGGGAGAGGTTTCGACGCGAGCGTTGATGATAACTCTGGCGTCTGTTCCGCTGCCTGCTTTGCCACGTATAGACATCGTTTCGCGTGTGCCGGTAATGTTGCCTGCGGTAAACGAATTAACGCTCTCGGTAATCACTTTGACGTGTCCTACGGCATATCCTGCCGTGTCTAAGTTGTCGGCCAGCAATGACATCAATTTAAGCATATATTCGTCCCAATCAGTGATGTGGAATCCGTTGTTGACGGCGATTGTTGCGTTAAGCCAGCCGAGTACGGCCTCGCCGTTGGCATACGTGTCGTAATCGATTTCGGGGATATGACTGCCGGCTACTTGACCGCTCTCCATCGTTTCCTTCAGCCATTCGTCCAGACCGACGCCTGTCAATGCGCTTGCAGTCAGAACAGTAGCCTCATGGTATCGCGTTTGTGTCCTTTGCCTGAGGTTTGAGAGTTCGTCGGCTTGCAGCAGGTCGGTTTTATTGATAAGGATGATGTCGCTTTCTTCCAATTGTTTACGGAAGATATAGGCGGCGTCGGGATGCAGACCGGCGTTGCCTCCGTCGAGTATGTCGCGCAGTCGGATAGGGTCGGTCAGTACGCTTAGGGGTGCAAGTGTAAACTCTTTGCCATAGAATTGCTTCAAGGGCTGCAGGATACTTGCAGAAAGGTCGGTGCAGCTGCCTACCGGCTCGGCGATGATAATGTCGGCGTTGGCTTTGCGACGTATGTAACGTATAGCGTCGATGAATCCTTCAAAGTTGCAACAGAAACAACTGCCGCTCACTTCGGTTACGCGGAGTTTGTTAAGCTCAAGCAGTTTGCTGTCAACAAGTTCGGGAGCTTGGTCGTTAGTTATCAGACCTACATGCAGTCCTTTTTTTTGCAGTCTGTGTGCCGCTTCAAAGAGTAGGGTCGTCTTGCCCGCCCCCAGAAAGCCACCTGCGATGATTAATTTTGTATCCATATTATATAAAGTTAAAGAAGTTAAGAATTTATCTTGAAGTTAAGAATTTAAGAAGTTATCCGCAGCAATCGTTATTATCTTTTTCTGTGGGTTTGGTAATCATCAGCGGTTCCAGCACATAGAGGAAGAACAGTGCAGCAAGGCCTCCTCCTATAATCGGTCCCAGAATATAAACGGTGAAAAAGCCTCCATAAGCATCCGGCAGAGCTGCCTTTCCCCATCCTGCGAGCATGGACACAAGCCTTGGTCCAAAATCTCTTGCAGGA
Source organism: Tannerella sp. (assembly GCA_031290635.1). Lineage (GTDB taxonomy): Bacteria > Bacteroidota > Bacteroidia > Bacteroidales > Tannerellaceae > Tannerella. The sequence continues at coordinate 7,738 of JAITNE010000047.1, forward strand.
TTAAGTCCTGCCTGCGTCAATGGCGCTACAAGACAGATGATTGACATAACCGTAAACCCTATAAATACCGGCGCCATTGTATCGCTTGGTCGCCCTACGTTGCAGCCTTCGGTCAGTGCAAATATCATCAAAAGCAGCAGAAATGTGCCGAAAGCTTCCGCGCCAAACGCCAATGGCAAGGATACGACAGCCGTCATGCCTTCACGCTGGTAGAACTCGCCAAACATGCGGGCTGTATCAACCGACGCCGCCGAGCCTCTGACAATATCGTGAGCGCTCTCATAAGCCTCTATCGAAGGCGCAAAGAGCAAAAGAACAGCCACTCCCGCCAAAATAGCGCCGACAAACTGTGCCGTAAGGTATTTAGGCAACTTTTTCGCCCTCATCCTGCGACTGATAACCATCGCTATGGATACAGCAGGATTAAGATGTGCACACGACAAATGTCTTGTCAGATAGATTGCTAACATGACACCCAATCCCCATGCCAACCCTATCTGCAATATACTGTTGTACTCGCCGAATAAAACCGCCACAGCCACCGAGCCGCATCCAAATAGAACCATCACGAATGTTCCCAACAATTCGCCTACGAATTCTTTCATTTCTCTATATGACTAAATTTT
>JAITNE010000055.1 GCA_031290635.1 Tannerella sp.
TTTGGCGCTCTTTCTTTGAAAGAAAATAGCATTTTTATCAAAACCCATGCCTTTCGAGTACGAAACCCCCGCCTTTGACAACAAAAGCCGAATAGCGATGGCCTTACAAGGACGGAGCAGGAGACAGGCACAGGATGTTACCCCTACAATTGGGCATTGTGTCATGTCCTGAAAAAAGTTGACAGGTTATTATTCTAAATTTATTACTCACTATTCACTGTTTTTTTCGTACTTTTGCGGCTGTTTATTAACAACAACTTATGTCAAACATACTAATTACAGGCGCTAACGGACAGCTTGGAACGTCGCTAAGGAAGATTTCAGGCAGCATTGACGACTTCGAGTTTATTTTTACCGACGTCGATACGCTTGATATCTGCAACAAGGCGCAGGTTGAAGCTTTCGTCCGCTCGCGCTCAATACAGACAATCATCAACTGCGCTGCATATACAGCCGTTGATAGCGCCGAAGACAACACGGAGCTGTGCTACAGTATCAACCGCGACGCCGTGCGCAATCTCGGTGAAGCTGCCGCCGACGCCAAAGCACGGGTCATACATGTCTCTACCGACTACGTGTTCGACGGTCAATCCTCCCGTCCCTATCGCGAATCTGACGCTACTAACCCGCAATCGGTCTATGGAGCTTCCAAGTTAGCAGGCGAACAGGCGTTAACTGCCGTCTGCGGCGATAGTGTTATCGTCCGCACAGCTTGGCTCTACTCGGCAACAGGCACAAACTTCGTGCGCACTATGCTGCGACTTGGCGCCGAGCGCGACGAGATAGGCGTCGTAGCCGACCAGCGAGGCACTCCAACCTGCGCCGACGACCTCGCCGCCGCTATCATTAAGATACTGACCGCCAAACGCTTCGTGCCGGGCGTCTATCACTACACAAACGCAGGTGAATGCACATGGTTTGATTTTGCGGTAAAGATAATGGAGATAGCTGGCTTGAAGTGCAAAGTACGACCTCTCACAACCGCCGAATATCCTACCCGTGCACATCGACCGGCTTACAGCGTCCTCGACAAAACCAAAATCATCGAAACCTATCATCCCGCCGTCCCACAATGGGAGGAACACGTAGGGGCCGGGCTTGCCCAATTGATAATTGACAATTAATAATTATGTAATCCTCATTCGAGAAATTCGTAAAATTCGCGGACAAAAATTCATTCAAATAAATGACAACAAGAGAAGAAATACATCGTCGCCGGACATTTGCGATAGTCAGCCATCCCGACGCCGGCAAAACGACGCTGACAGAGAAACTGCTGCTCTTCGGAGGCGCTATACATATAGCAGGAGCAGTCAAGTCGAACAAGATAAGCCGCACTGCGACATCCGACTGGATGGAAATAGAAAAGCAACGTGGCATCTCGGTCGCCACTTCCGTTATGGCTTTCGACTACGACGGTTATAAGGTCAATATCCTCGACACTCCCGGTCATCAGGACTTTGCCGAAGACACTTTCCGCACGCTCACTGCTGTTGATAGCGTTATCATCGTCATAGATGCAGCCAAGGGAGTAGAGGCGCAGACACGCCGTCTGATGGAGGTGTGCCGCATGAGGAAGACGCCCGTTATAGTTTTTGTCAACAAGATGGATCGCGAAGGAAAAGAGCCGTTCGACCTGCTCGACGAAATCGAAGCCGAGCTGAAAATCAACGTTCGTCCGCTTAGCTGGCCAATAGATATAGGGCAACACTTCAAAGGCGTTTATAACCTTTATGCGCAAAAACTCGACCTCTATATGCCAAGCAAACAAACTGTTACCAAAAGCATTGAAATTAAGGATATCAACAGTCCCGAACTCGAACAGCATATCGACGCGCGACAAGCCGAAAAACTACGCGCCGACATCGAACTAATCAACGGCGTATATTCGGATTTATACATAGATAATTACTTGTCGGGCGACGTGGCGCCCGTCTTCTTTGGCTCGGCGCTGAACAATTTCGGAGTACGCGAACTGCTCGACTGCTTCGTCCACATAGCCCCTTCGCCCCGTCCGGTGCAGGCTCTGGAACGCCTTATTGAACCTGAGGACAGCCATTTCTCAGGCTTCGTCTTCAAGATTCATGCCAACATGGATCCAAACCATCGCAGTTGCATCGCTTTTGTGAAGATTTGTTCGGGACGCTTTGAGCGCAACGCCAACTATCGGCATGTACGCTTCGACAAGATGATGCGTTTCAGTAGCCCTACGGCGTTTATGGCGCAGAAGAAAGAAGTTGTTGACGAGGCTTTTGCAGGCGATATCGTCGGTCTGCCCGACACCGGCAATTTCAAGATAGGAGACAGCCTGACAGAGGGCGAAACCATCCATTTCAAGGGCTTGCCGAGCTTCTCGCCCGAGATGTTCAAGTATATCGAGAACGCCGACCCGATGAAGGCTAAACAGTTGGTTAAAGGCATTGATCAGCTGATGGATGAAGGCGTAGCGCAAATATTCGTCAACAGTTTCAACGGTCGAAAGATTATCGGCACGGTCGGGCAGTTGCAGTTTGAAGTCATACAATATCGCCTGCTCAACGAGTACGGAGCGCAGTGTCGCTGGGAGCCGATCGGACTCCATAAAGCCTGCTGGATAGAGAGTGATGACGTCGCCGTGCTCGAAAATTTCCGTCGTCGCAAGTCGCAATATATGGCTCGAGACCGTGAAGGTCGTGAAGTCTTCTTAGCAGATTCGGCCTACGTTCTCACGATGGCTCAACACGACTTCCCCGCTATCAGCTTCCATTTTACATCGGAATTTTAATCGATATTTAACAGCAATCTATCTATCATTCAACAACAGCAATTCCTCAACTATTTAATAACAGCAATTCCTCTATCAGTTCTCGCGAATTAGATAATGTAGGGATTTTGTGCTGACCGCCGAGTTTGTCATGTTGTTTAAGCCAGTCGAAGAAGAGGTTTTCGCGGGCAGGGATTACTTCGAGCCTCTGAAGCGATATTTCCTTATAACGTTTAGCCTCATA
>JAITNE010000088.1 GCA_031290635.1 Tannerella sp.
GCCGCCGGCAGCGGACGAATGGATTTAGCCGTTGAATACAACGGTCGTTGGGATATTATTGAAGTCAAATTGTGGAGGAAATACCGCACTTACGAATTTGTTCTAAAGGAAGGATTGAAACAAATCCGTCGATATAAAGATCATTTCGCACCGATTTCATACACAAAAGACCCTTCAACTACAGGCTCTTATTTGCTGATTTTCAACCGTCGCCCCGAAGCGAAAGAAATGTTATGGGAAGAACGGCTTGGCTGGGAACAAATGGATGATATTACGGTAGTAAAGTGCTGAAAATATGGAGTGGTCAAAATTATTATCAGGAAAGCGATTGGGCGTGGAAAACTACCACGAGCGGAAGCATGAGCGCACTAATTTTCAGCGCGATTACGACCGTTTGATTTTTTCATCGCCTTTCCGTCGCCTGCAAAACAAAACGCAGGTCTTCCCGCTACCGGGAAGCGTATTTGTGCACAATCGCCTGACGCATAGCCTCGAAGTATCGTGCGTTGGTCGCTCGCTCGGCAAGAACGTTTCAGCCCGACTGATGCAGAATTATAACGATTCGGAGGTCAATTTCTCGGAGATTGATTCGATTGTTTCTGCGGCATGTCTGGCTCACGATATGGGTAATCCGCCATTCGGACATTCGGGAGAGCGCGCTATTGCAGCCTACTTTGCAGACGGTAAAGGTCAGCAGTTCGAAGCGAAGGTGCGCGAAGAGGGCGGTCGCTGGGAAGATTTTCTGCATTTCGAAGGTAATGCCAACGCCATGCGCCTGCTGACACATCAATTCAAGGGTCGACGCTATGGCGGTTTCGCACTTACTTATAGTACCTTAGCTTCGGTAGTAAAATATCCTTTTGCATCGATGTATGCCAAATCAGGCAAATTCGGTTTCTTCCAGACCGAAGAACAGACCTATCAGCGTATATCCGACGAGTTAGGTATTCCTAAGATAAGCGCCGACAAGGATATTTACGCCCGTTATCCGCTCGTTTACCTTGTCGAGGCGGCCGATGATATATGCTATCAGATTATGGATATTGAAGATGCGCAGAAACTGCGATTGTTGACTAAAGAAGAGGCGCTCGACCTGTTTTTCGGCTTTTTCGAGGGCAAACGTCTCAACGATATTAAGAAAACGATGACAATAGTTGATGACGTTAACGAACAGGTAGCCTATCTGCGATCTTCCATAATAGGTTTGCTTGTTGACGAATGCACACATGAATTTCTTGCCAACGAGGAAAAATTTCTTGCCGGTACTTACGACAAGCCGCTAATAGAGGGCGTCAGCCAATTAGCAAGCGAAGCCTATCGCCGATGTTCAAAGGTTGCTTATGACAAGATTTATGTATCGCGAGATGTGGTGGACATTGAACTTGCCGGCTATCATATTTTCGGCTACCTGCTTGAGATAATAATTGACGCTATGATGAATCCGCAACATTCCTACAGCAAGTTATTATTGAACCGCGTCCCTAATCAGTACAACGTCCTGGCGTCCACCACCTACGGCAAGATACAATGCGCCCTCGACTATATATCGGGAATGACCGACGTTTATGCCCTCGACCTCTACCGCAAAGTAACCGGCATGAGCCTTCCTGCCCTATAACTCTCCAATGGTTTTGAGATAGTAAGTATGATTTAGCCGTTGGCTGATTTTGGCGTTTATATTTTCGAGCCAGGATTGCTGCCAGAGCGTTTGCGCTTCGAGGTAATCGGCGAGTGTTTCCATACCTGCTTCGTAGTGTTCACGGCTTGTACGCATGTTTTCTTCAGCCTGTTCGAGTGCGCGGACGGTCATAGCTACTTCTAATTCCGATTCGTTCAGTTTATTAAGCGTCTGTATCCGTTCAAGTTCCATCTTTTCGTTCAGGTCGTCGCGCTGCAACTGCATGATTTGCTTTTCGGCTCGTGCGGCGCGGATTTTATTCATCCCTTCACCCCAATGAAAGATGGGGATACTGACCGTGATAAGGGCGGAAAACGAGGCTTGATCGAAGAGTGGCGAGCCGTTCAGCTTGACGCCATGCATATAACCATAGTTGCCCATCACTCCGATATTAGGCAGAAAATCACTGCGCACCAACTTTATTTGCTGACTTTTCAGTTCGATTTGTTTTTCGAGGAGAGATGATTCTGGACGAGCCGCCACATTTCCCGAAGGGGATATATCCATTTTGAGGTCGTCGGAAACTATCAATTCTCGCTCTTGAGGTGAATTTGAAGGGGCTATTATTTGCCATAGATTCATGCGAGAGAGACAAACAGCGTTTTCTACTTGCATCATCTGCAGTTCGGCTTTGTTAGCCTGCACCTGCACTTTCAGCACATCGTTACGTGATTTCAAACCCGCTTTTTGAGCGTTCTCGACGTTGCGAAGCAGTTCGCCGACAACTTCGTGAAAGGCTTTGGCTACTTTACGCGATTCTACGGCTTTCAGATGTAACCAATACGCCTCGTCGGTTTTGACTATTATTTCGGCGCGAGTAAGGTCTTTGTTAAGAGACGCCATTTCCTTGCCTATCAGCGACATTTTATAAGCCGAAGAAATTTTTCCTCCCATATATATCGGCTGCTCGGCGCGGATACCGGCAAAGTAAGTGCCGTTAGTGCGCAAGTCGAGTGACATATCGGGAAAATATGCA
>JAITNE010000161.1 GCA_031290635.1 Tannerella sp.
TTCCATCTCAAAGCGTGTAGTGCCGTAGTTATTGCTTTCCATGTTCTGGTTGACCATCTGCCCTTTATTATTGCGGGTATCCTTATCGGCAGAGAAATAAGCGGCTTCATCAAAAGATAGTTTGGCGTCCTGCTGAATGGCGATATAGAGCGAGTCGAGACGTGTGAGCGCCTTGCTGATTTCCTGGTCGGATACTTTTGGGCGCAGCAATATATGTCGGCTGTCGATACGGTCGCCGCGTTTTTCAATCAGCTGAATGATGTGGAAGCCGTATTCGGTCTCGATGATGTTCGAGATTCTGTTAGGGTCGTTAAGGCTCGACAGCGCGTTGGCATACTCGGACGCCATCTCAACCTTCGACATAAACCCGGTCCTGCCGCCTTGCATGGCTGTTCCCTGGTCTTCGGAGTAAAGCAGTGCGAGCGATGAGAAAGCATATTCGCCTTTGTTGATTTTATCGGTATAGTCGCGCAGGCGAGCCTTGATAGCGTCGATGTCTTCGACAGGAATCTTCGGCTCCATAGTAATAATCTGTACTTCGACGGTTGAAGGAATCATCGGCAGACTGTCTTTTGAAATCTGGCTGAAGTACTTGCGCACGTCTGAGGGCGTCAGTCGTATATCGCCGACGATTTTCTTTTGCATCTCTTCTATGATCTGCTGGTCACGCACTTGTCGTTTGCGTTCTTCTTTTATCTGCGACAGTTTTTTGCCGCCCATGTATTCCTCAAGTTTCTCCTGCGAGCCTACGCGGTTGATAATCATATTGACCCAACGGTCAACGTATCGCAGCACGTTGCCTTCGTCGGCAGTGATACTGTCGATTTTGGCTTGCGAGAGGAATAGTTTCTGCACGGCAATTTGTTCGGGCAGTATGCAATATGGGTCGCCCTCAATGCGCACGCCGTCGTTTTGCAGGAAGAGGCGTTGGTTTTCGACGTCCGAACGGAGTATAGGCTCGTCGCCAACAATCCAAATCACTTCGTCTATAACATTCTTCTGCGCTGCGAGCGAGAGGCATGTTGCGATGCAAATCATACTGAGTGTTAATCGTTTAATTATCATTTCTTTATGTTTTATTCTTTAATAAATTTTACTACTCCATCATTGACGGCTGAGCGGTATAAATCTTCGCCGAACTCACGCAAATAATCTATCTTGCGTTTGTTTGCCATCATATTGCGTATCTGTACGCCGACATAGTCGAAAGGCGCTACGCCGCCAACTAATCGCTTATCTGAGATGTTCAGGAAATACACGTATGTACTGTCTGATACTTCCAGATGATCATTAGCGCTCAGAAAGCGCGTTGCATCCGTGATGCGCTGCGGTATCTTAGTCATCACCTCGTCGAAATTCACCCAACGGTCGTAGAAAAGGTCGTAGGTGATAGCGTTCTGAATGCTGTACTTCTCAATCTTTTCGAGCGATTCTTCCGTTTCGGAGACGTACCATTTGCGCACTTCGTTCAGGTTGGGCGCATCTACCGGCGCTTTTAGGAACAAGCCTTTTATAAGGTTGTCGCCCAGCACGAACTGTGCCTTATTCTCCTCATAATAAGCAATTTGGTCGGCCACGCTAATATCCGCTGATACTTTGTCGTTGACTAACTTTTCCTGATAGCGGTGTCGGATAAGCGAGCGGCGATACTCGCTAACCAAACGCTCTATCTCGTTCTTGTCGCCGCCTACGTTTTTATATGCGGCATTGTCCATAAGTGTGCTGATGACCATCTTTTTGACGAGACTTTCGGCGCGGATGAGGCTGTCGGCGCTCGTCAGTCCTTTCGGCATCTGCACTGCGATGTCGGCTCGTGTTATGTTCTTGTCGCCGATATGCACTAAGACGTCTTCCTGCGATTTATCGATGCTGCGATTATCGCAAGCGCAAATCAGAAGAATGGAAGCTATTAGTGAAAGACACAGTCGCATACTCACAAGGTATTGGTCAGAGATACTTTTTTATCTTATTAATCACTTTCTTGTTGATGACGACGGGGTATTTCGCCGTTATCTCCTTCACCCATTCGGCTTCGAGCGCTTCCTGTTGCTCGGCAGGCCGACTCCAGACGCGCTTGTTGCTTATCTCAAACAGCAATATGCCGTCGTAATATTCCTTGACAAGCATGTTGTATTCGGGATAGTCGCGTTCAAGCACATCGCGCTCCATCTCGGTTACTATATCCCGAACGAACATGTTAAAAATCTCTTTCATGAAATCGGGCGAGTAAGATTTGATAGACGCAGGCTTGCGGTAAATGTATTCGGCGAACTCATATTGCGGAAAATCCAAAGTGTCAAGTCGAATCAGCGGTTTCGTCAGTTGGACGGCTCTATAGTAGAACGATGTATCCGATGCAAAGTATTCATCGGCTATCTGCTCCAATTCGGCGTATGCTTCGGGATAGAATATGTAGTTGTGTCGAGCCTTCATTTTCTCGTCAAAAGTCTTGTATAAATCGAAGTTTCGCTCGGTCTGTTTCATGTTTTCGGCAATACCGCTTTCCATTTCTTCAAATGGGATACTTTCCTTTTTATCAATCAGTTTGATTATATGAAATCCGAAGCGTGTGCGTATCGGCTCGCTTATATCGCCTACTTTTTCGAGTGCAAAAGCGGCTTGCTCGAATGGCTTCACCATCTCGCCCAGACCGAAAGAATTAAGCAGTCCGCCGCGTTTGCCCGAAACCGAATCGCTCGACCATGTTTTAGCCATTTCTTCAAAATTTGCTCCTCCAATGATTAACTGACGCAACGAATCAGACTTCAGGCGAGTAGCCTCTACTACTTCGTCGGTTAGCGAATCGGCGCCGAAGGGCGTCAGAATATGAGCTGTGCGAACAGAGCCGGGATTAGGTAACAGCCTGTCTAACTTGACGATATGATAGCCTATGATAGTGCGCAAGGGAGGCGATACCTCGTTGGGTTGCAGTGAATACACCTGTTCTTCAAGCTCTTTGATAACCTGAAGCGGATACAGATACTCAATTTCTCCATAGAGGATACTGTCTCTTTTCTCGTCCGTAGCCAGCGTTTGACCTACTGCTTCGAATGCTTCGCCGTTCTTGATGCGCTCGTATATCGCTAAAGCCTTATTGTAAGGGGCGATCGTGTCAGCCGAAAAAAGCTGGGCGCTGGGGAAACGAACGACGATGTACTTAAACGCAGGGATAAGTTTTGTGCGCTCGTAGATGTGACGAATAACCGAATCTTCGCCCGCCTTGTCTGATAGAAAGCTCTGCTGCAGTTGCCGCTTGTAACTGTTGAACTCGCTGTCGAACCTTGGCGCTTTGTGTACTCCCAGAGCCTCAGCGTCAGCTACTTTGAGCTTGTAGTTCTTAAACAGTTCGACGTAATTGGCGACGGATTTCTTATCAGTCAAATCCACGCTGGCGTCTTTCTTTGCAAAAAAGATAAACTCGGAAAGCGGAATGTCTTTACCCGCAACGGTCATTACCGCAGGGTCTTTCTTGTCTTTGGCATAAAGGCAGGCGCTACTCGCCGCCACAATCAAAATTATTAAAATTTTCTTCATAAAACCTGTATATAATATATTTTAATTAGCTAATTCGGAAATAAATTTTATACGCACTAGTCTTACTTCCCATTCTTCGAAGCCGCCGCCTAATTCTTTAATAGCTTCTTCGAGCGAATCGGTTTCCGACTCTTTGAAATATAAATAAATGTCTTCAATACGATCTTCATCAATCACTTCATAAATGAAATAATCAAGGTTCAAACGTGTGCCTGAATAGACAATGGTCTCAATTTCTTTGAGCAGTTCCTCAAATTCAAGACCTTTGCTGAACGCTATCTCATCAAGCGCTACTTTGCGGTCAATGCTCTGGACTATCCAGACTTTCAGTTTCGACTTGTTTGCCACAGTGCGTACACGCAAGTCTTCAGGACGCACAATCTCGTTCTCTTCGACGTATTTCTTAATTATTTCAACGAACTCCTTACCATAGCGTTTTGCTTTACCGGCGCCAACGCCGGGTATGTTTTGCAATTCATCAATGGTTACCGGATAGGTTGTGGCCATTGCTTCGAGCGAGGGATCCTGAAAGATAACGTAAGGAGGCACTGCAAGACGCTTTGAGGTCTTTTTGCGCAAATCCTTCATTATTGAGAATAATTCAGGGTCAACCGCGCATGACCCACCGCCGTGAAGCATTATTTCATCGTCATCATCATTGTCAAATTCATTGTCCTTTACGACCATGAACGAGACGGGATGTTTTACGAATTTATCGCCCATAGGGGTTATCTTCAGCAGACCGTAGTTTTCTATATCTTTCTCGAGATAGCCAACAATCAGAGCCTGACGAATGATAGCCATCCATACTCTTTCATCTTCATCGTCGCCGACGCCGAACAAATCAAGTTCGTTATGCTTGAACGACAATATGTCGGACGTACCACGACCTATCAATACATCAACGATATATTCGGCTTTATAGTATTCTTTTAATACGGAAATAGTCTCAAGAATTGTTAAAAGAAGTTCTTTGGCTTCAATCATTTGCTTGGGTTTCCTGCAATTATCGCAGTTGCAGCAGTTCTCTTCATCGTATTTCTCGCCGAAGTAATGTAGCAGCACCTTGCGGCGGCAGACGGCAGTCTCGGCATACGCGGCTGTTTCGAGCAACAACTGTTTGCCTATCTCCTGCTCTACAACGGGTTTGCCTTGCAGAAACTTTTCGAGTTTGAGCAAGTCTTTGTTTGAATAGAAAGCGAGGCAATGACCTTCGCCGCCATCGCGTCCGGCGCGTCCTGTCTCTTGATAATAGCCTTCGAGACTCTTAGGTATATCATAGTGGATAACGTAGCGTACATCAGGCTTGTCGATACCCATACCAAAGGCTATGGTCGCTACTATCACATCAACTTCTTCCATCAGGAAGGCGTCCTGATTGGCGGTACGTGTCTGCGAATCCATGCCTGCATGATAGGCGCGAGCCTTTATTCCGTTAGCCAGCAGTACCTCGGCAAACATCTCTACTTCTTTGCGGCTGAGGCAATAAACTATGCCCGACTTGCCCTCGTTCTGTTTCATGAATTTGATTATATCACGCTCTATATTTGAGGTTTTAGGCCTCACCTCATAGTAGAGGTTAGAGCGGTTGAACGACGACGAGAAGACGCTTGCCTTCATCATTCCAAGGTTCTTCTGTATGTCATGCTGCACTTTGGGTGTGGCAGTGGCTGTCAATGCTATCACAGGACGTACTCCTATCTCGTTGATTATAGGACGAATACGACGATATTCCGGGCGAAAATCATGACCCCACTCCGAGATGCAGTGCGCCTCGTCTATGGCATAGAAAGAAATTTTCAATTTTCGCAGGAAAAGAATATTTTCTTCTTTAGTGAGCGACTCCGGGGCTACGTAAAGCAGCTTGGTCTTGCCCGACAGAACGTCATTCTTGACGTCTTCGATAGCTGCCCTCGTAAGCGAGGAGTTCATGAAATGCGCAATGCCGTCTTCATCGCTGAAGTTACGCATGGCGTCCACCTGATTCTTCATCAATGCAATCAAGGGCGAGATAATGATAGCCGTACCTTCCATCATCAGCGCAGGAAGCTGGTAACAGAGCGACTTGCCGCCACCTGTAGGCATCAGCACAAAGGTATCATGCCCTGAAAGCACGTTCTCGATGATTTCTTTTTGTGTGCCTTTGAATGTATCAAAGCCGAAATGCGTCTTCAGTGCATTCGTTATCTTGTCTTTCTTCGTTTTCCGAATAGTTGTCTGCGCTGTTATAGCGGTATCCGCCTTGTCTTTAGGCTTAGCAACAGGTTTTGCCACAGGTTTTGTCGCAGGCTTTGCAACAGGTTTTGCAACAGGTTTTGTAGTAGGCTTTGCAACAGGTTTTGCAACAATCTTTGCCGCAGGCTTCGTAGCAGACTTTGCAATAGGTTTTGCCGCAGGCTTCGCAATAGTCTTCGCAACAGGTTTTGCAATAGTCTTCGCAACAGGTTTTGCGATAGGCTTTGCCGTAGGCTTCGCAACAGGTTTCGCCGCAGGTTTTGCAATAGGCTTTACCACAGGCTTTACAATAGGTTTTGCCGCAGGCTTCGCGGTAGTCTTCGCAACAGGTTTTGCGATAGGTTTCGCAGCAGGTTTTGCCGCAGGTTTTGCCGCAGGCTTCGCAACCGGTTTTGTAGTAGGCTTTGCAACCGGCTTTGCAACAGTCTTATTGGAAGCAGGCGCTACTTTTGGTTTACTGCTTACCGCTGCTTTTTTTGCAATTTCTTTTTTTGCCATAAGTTACACATTTAATTCATTCATGCTATTTGCAACCTTTGGACATCTGCATTCTCAAAATTTTCTTTTGCGTACTGCAATGTTACGTGTAGTTTCTTTTGCGTCCCCGAAGGCATCTCATACATGGCATTTATCATGATTGTCTCGACTATCGAACGCAAACCGCGTGCTCCTAACTTGAATTCGATGGATTTATCGACTATATAATCGAACACATCATCATCGAACGAGAGTTGGATTTTATCCATCTCGAACAGCTTGATATACTGCTTGGTAATGGAGTTTTTAGGTTCTATAAGGATACGTCGCAACGTATCACGGTCTAACGGACTGAGGTAGGTCAGTATAGGCAGGCGGCCTATAATTTCGGGTATCAGCCCGAAGGATTTCAGGTCGGTCGGAGTAATATACTTGAGCATATTGTTGCGATCGTAACCGCTGGTGTGATGGTTGGCAGTGTAACCTACTACGCGGGTATTAAGTCTCTGTGCTATCTTTTTCTCTATGCCGTCGAAAGCGCCGCCGCATATAAACAGGATATTCTTCGTATCGACCGGTATCATCTTCTGTTCGGGGTGTTTGCGTCCGCCCTGAGGTGGTACCATGGCAATCGAGCCTTCGAGCATCTTGAGCAGACCCTGTTGTACGCCTTCGCCGCTAACGTCGCGCGTTATCGAAGGGTTATCACCCTTGCGGGCAATCTTGTCTATTTCATCAATGAAAACTATACCTCGCTGCGCGGCTTCTACATCATAGTCGGACGCTTGTAGCAGTCGTGTCAGGATGCTTTCGATATCTTCGCCTACATAGCCGGCCTCGGTGAAGACCGTCGCGTCAACTATGCAGAACGGCACATTCAACTTGCGTGCTATAGTGCGTGCGAGCAGCGTCTTGCCCGTGCCCGTAGCGCCTACCATTATAATGTTCGATTTTTCAATCTCTACATCATCGCCGGCGTCTTTCTGCATCAATCGTTTATAGTGATTATAAACAGCTACGGAGAGATATTTCTTGGCGTCGTCCTGACCGATAACGTACGTGTCGAGAAACAATTTGATGTCGGATGGCTTCGGAAACGTACCCGGAATAATCTGAAACGGCTTGGGCTTAACCTGACCCATCAAAACCATCTGCTCCTTGAGAATATTACCGGCATTCTCTGCACAAGTCTCACATATTGAGCCTGTTATCCCTGTAATCAACAGCTTCACTTCTCGGCGTGTCTTACCGCAAAATGCACATTTTTCATCAATTTTCATGACTGTAAAACTTTTTTAGTCAATACTTCGTCTATCATACCGTATTCGAGGGCTTCGCGAGCCGACATCCAATAGTCGCGGTCGCTGTCGCGCTCTATATCTTCGTAGCTCTTGCCCGAATGTTTGGATATAATGTTATACAACTCCTCTTTGATTTTAACTATCTCGCGTACAGTAATTTCCATATCCTTAGCCTGACCTTGCATGCCGCCCATAGGCTGATGTATCATCACTCGCGAGTGTTCGAGCGCGAAACGCTTCGACTTAGCGCCCGCAACAAGTATCACTGAGGCCATTGAGGCAGCAATACCCGTGCATATAGTTGAAACATTGCTGCTGATGTACTGCATAGTGTCGTAGATACCCAAACCGGAATATACTATACCGCCGGGTGAGTTGATGTAGATAGCAATATCCTTGCCCGGATCGCTGGTATCCAAGTAAAGCAACTGCGCTTGAATGACATTGGCGGTGTAGTCGTCAATCTGTGTGCCGAGGAAGATGATACGGTCCATCATCAGACGCGAGAAAACGTCCATTTGCGCTACGTTCAGTTGGCGCTCCTCAATAATTGTAGGTGAAATGTAATTGCTCGTAAAGTTGATGTAACTGTCCAAGGTGTTACCGTTCATTCCTAAATGCCCTGTCGCATATTTCTTAAATTCTTTCATATCTTTTTTATTTTATTTATTCCGTTGATTCAGCCGATTCGGTCGTTTCAGCCGTTTCATTTGATTCCGTTAATTCTGTCGTTTCCGTCGTTTCTGCCATTTCCGTTAATTCAGCTGATTCCGTTGTTTCCGCCGATTCCGTTGTTTCCGCCGATTCGGTTGTTTCCGCCGATTCGGTTAATTCATTCGATTCATTTGATTCCGTCAATTTTGCGAATTCGGTTATTGTTACTTCCTGTTCGTCAAGCGTAATTTGTTCTTGGATGCTTGCAGTAACCTTGTCTAAGGTTATAAGTTCAGTCAAGTTCTTCATGTTCTGCTCATTTTTCTTTATATCGGCTACAAAGTAATCAAGTATATCCTCGGTTGGCTGATACATGCTGTGTGATTGCCATTGTTGGTAAGCCAGATGTCTGGCATAGGAATTCAAGTCTTCGTCCTCGACCGTCAATCCGTTTGTTTGCATTATTTTGTCAATTATCAATTGACGCTTCAAATGATCAGCCATATCAATGTAATCATGTTCTATATCCTCTTGGCTTGGATTTTCGCTTTTTGTCGGCATACAACGTTTCAAAACGCTGTCGGCAAGACTGATTTCATTAGCCTTTTCTTTAAGCAGTTCGAAGGCGTCCTGTGCGAACCGCTGTTGGCTGTAATTTGCATACGTATTGGTTATTACGCCACGCATCTTTTCGCGAAAATCGGCCTCGTCCTTCACTACTCCCTCGCCAAACAGTTTGGCGTAGAACTTTTCGTTTAGTTCGCTCTCTTTGTAATGCTCAATCTCGATGATTTCATAAGTGAAGTCGCCGGTCATATCCTTCGCTTTCTCTTTTTCTATATGCAGTAGCGCCGCCAGAGGTGCTTCCATGCCGGCGTAGGCAGCGAAGGGGTTGAATATTATACGGTCGCCTGTCTTGGCGCCTGCAAACTTGCTTTTCTCCGTCTTATCTTTGAAGTACATCGGTGCCAGCACAGCGTCTTCGACTACTACGCCATCCTCTTTCGGAACTATCCCTTCCAGCTCTGTCAACGTACCTTTCAGCATGTCCGTTTCATGTTCGTAGGCCTCAACACGCTCGTACGTGCCATAGTCCCTACGATATGTATCTATCTGATCATCAATAGCTTCGTCCTCAACCTTTATCTTATACCAAGGCAGATGGTCATCCTTAGTAAACTCGGTGGTGATTTCGGGGTACAAGGCTACATCTATGCTAAACTCGATATCATCGTCGTTATCGAAGTTGATAGGCTTGTCCGTCTCGTTCGGTACGGCCTGCCCCAACACATTGAGATTGTTGTCCTTAATCCCTTTCGCGACGCCTTCTCTTATCAGTTTGTCTATCTCTTCGGCTTTGATGTCTTTACCGTACTTCTTTTCGAGCAAGGCGAGAGGCGCCATGCCTTTACGAAAGCCGGGTAATATCGTCTGTTGACGCAGTTTGTGCAGACTTTTTTTGCATGACTCCGCATAATCATCTTTAGTTATCTCTACCTTAATTGTTCTGCTTAAGGCGACATTTGTTTGAATTGAAACGTTCATTCTGTCTCGGTTATAATAATTAGTTACTTACTTACTTTTCTGAAAATAGGACGCAAAAGTAATAAAAATTTTATTATCAGCTATCTTTATCCTTGAAATTTTTTGAAACAAAAATAATTGACAGTATCAAATTCACCACTAAAACGCCCCCGCAGCAGGCAATATAAAACGCCAGCCATTCACGCTCGGGACGATAGACGAAATATGCTACAAGTGTTGCTATTACTATCAATCCAATGATTATTACTATTATCCGTATTACTTTTTTTCTGTTCATAAAAATCTATTTAACTAACCAACGGCTGATACCGCGTTCTTTTTTGCTGAACTCGACCCCTATCTTTACAAGGCGGCGATGGTCGGCGGTATATGGGATAAGATAGCCGCGGTCGTCGATTTGTGCAAGCGCTTCTTCAGCTGTGCTGTTGGGCTGCAACTTAAACTCGAAAACGTAGATAGCGTCTTTGGT
>JAITNE010000002.1 GCA_031290635.1 Tannerella sp.
GTTGTGATGAAGGGTGGCGCAGTGTTTATAGAACAGATGTTTCATCTCGACTATAATGTAGCGCTGCTGGTTTTCACTCTAATAGTCGCCGCTTACGTCATCACGGGAGGCATCAAAGGGGTGATGTACACAGATGCTTTTCAGGCGGTAATAATGTTTGCCTGCATGTTCTTTCTGCTGATTTGGTTCTATAAAACGATGGATATGGGCTTCGGCGAAGCTAACCGTGCGCTGACGGATATCGCCGGTCTTGTGCCCGAACGATTCCGGGCAATCGGTCATCAGGGCTGGACAAGCATGCCCGTTACCGGCTCGCCGCAATGGTACACTCTCGTTACCTCGCTGATTCTCGGCGTAGGTATCGGATGCCTTGCTCAACCGCAATTAGCAGTGCGTTTTATGATGGTCAAAAGCTCGAAACAACTCAATCGCGGTATTCTTATCGGAAGCCTCTTTATTGCAATCACCGTCGGAACTATCTACCACATAGGAGCGCTTTCAAACCTCTACTTTCTGCGTATAAACGGACTTGTATCCTCCGAAGTTGTGCCCGACCTGGACAAGATTATACCCGTCTTTATCAACAGCGCCATGCCGCATTGGTTCGGGGTGTTTTTTATGCTGTGTATCATCTCGGCGAGCATGTCCACGCTGAGCGCACTCTTCCACACGATGGGGTCTGCTTTCGGTACGGATATATTCCCGATGCTTGGCCGCCGGCGTAATCCGCATTCCTCGCTCGGCGCACGTTTGGGAGTACTTATCGCAATACTCGTCAGTTACGTTATATGTTACACGCTCAGCGCAGGCATTATAGCTAAAGGTACAGCCTTGTTTATGGGTGTTTGCGCAGCCACGTTCCTGCCGGCTTATTTCTGCTCGCTCTATTGGAAACGGGTTACAAGCGCAGGCGCAATAGCCAGCCTGGCGACCGGACTATTTGTCAGTCTTTTTATGATGCTCTTTATGCACAAAGCCGAAGCCGTTCCGGTAGGACTTTGCCGTGCGCTAACAGGTAGGGACGTACTGTTTGAACTCTATCCGTGGAACTCTATCGACCCGATAGTCTTCGCGCTTCCGTTATCTATAGCTGTAATCATCATAGTAAGCCTGCGAAAAAAGTAATTAAGAAGAAATGAAAATCAAGAAGAAACTATTTTTGTGGATATATGAAGGGATACTGCTTGTGGCGGCTTGTGGAGTGGGGGCTTACTATGTTCTCAGCTACCCGCATTTCTTCCCGCCCGAAACGCGATACATCCATATCTATGAAGACCGTAAGGATTTCGACGCTCTCTGCCATGAACTTGTAGATTCGGCAAACTGCCGTGCAATCGAAATATTTCAACTGCTTGCCAAACTGCGTAAGTATCCCGAAAATATTAAGTCGGGACGCTATGCCGTCGAACCTGAAACGAACAGCAATGAACTGCTTAACCGGCTGCGACGAGGTCAACAGTCGCCGGTCAGACTGACTTTTAATAATATCCGCCTCACGACCGATCTCACCACACGCCTGTCGGAACAACTGATGACGGGAGCTGACGAGTTGCAACGGCTGCTTGATGACGAAGAGTATTGTCAATCCTTAGGTTTCAACACAATGAGCATAAGCGCAATGTTTATTTCCGACACCTACGAAGTATATTGGAATATACCTGCCGCCAAGTTGATGGAGCGTATGAAACGCGAATATGACGCTTTCTGGAACGAGAGCCGCCGTAAAAAAGCCGAAAACATGCGACTTACGCCTGTCGAAGTAGCAACCCTCGCATCTATTGTCGAAGAAGAAACGGCTGACGAAGATGAGTATGCCAGAGTGGCAGGTCTATACGTCAATCGCCTATATAAAGGTATGCTTTTGCAAGCCGACCCGACTGTCAAATTTGCAGTAGGCGACTTTTCACTGCGACGCATACTGTATATTCACCTCGAAGTCGAATCGCCCTACAATACTTATCTGCATGAAGGTCTGCCGCCCGGACCTATCCGAATCCCTTCGCCTAAAAGCATTGACGCCGTGCTCAATTATGAGCATCATAACTATATATATATGTGTGCAAAAGAAGATTTCTCAGGCCGCATTCAATTCGCCGTTACCCTCGCCGAGCATAACCGTAACGCCGATCGCTATCATGAAGCGCTAAACAAAAGAAGGTAAATTCAAAATTATTTATTACTTTTGCGCGATTTTTTAATGTAACTTTAGATGAGTAGAAAACTTTTTTTAGGCGATGAAGCAATCGCACAAGCGGCTATTGACGCAGGATTATCAGGGGTTTATTCATACCCCGGAACTCCTTCGACCGAGATAACCGAATATATTCAACATAAAACAGCCGGCAGCTCGATTCACAGCCGGTGGTGTACTAACGAGAAAACGGCTATGGAAGCGGCGCTGGGTATGAGCTATGCCGGACGACGCACTCTCTGCTGCATGAAACACGTTGGACTCAACGTCGCAGCAGACTGCTTTATGAACGCCGCCATGACGGGTATCAACGGCGGTATGATTATCATCACTGCCGACGACCCTTCGATGCACTCCTCGCAAAACGAGCAGGACAACCGTATCTATGGCGATTTTGCCATGATACCCATGCTCGAACCTTCTAACCAGCAAGAAGCCTACGATATGGTTTACGATGGCTTCGAGTTGTCGGAAAAGACCGGCTACCCCGTGCTGCTGCG
>JAITNE010000037.1 GCA_031290635.1 Tannerella sp.
TGAAAGCATTTGACGGCTGAAACCGCAAGTACGCATTCAGTCTCGCAACGACCACATTGAGCGCATTTCTGCGGATCAATCTGCCAATAGGTTTCATCTTCCTCAGAACGGGTTATTAACCTGCCGGTAAGCGCTAACAAACCGCCTCCCGCCACCGTTGTACCTGCAATCTTGAGGAATTTCCTCCTTGCTATCGGACTGTTCTTATTATCTTCTTTTCCAAACATCTTTCTTAATTTTTTTTGGCAGACGTGGCACGCCCCGTCTCTACATCTTTTTGGCAGAGGCAATCCCAGCCCCTATTTCTAATTTCTAACTCCTAACTTCTAATTTCTAACTTCTAACTTCTAATTTCTACTTTCTAACTCCTACTTTCTCTCAAAGCGCACCTGCTTACTCCACAAACCGAGCACGCTGTTTTAGCGATTGGTGATGTATCATACTTATATATAGATATTTTATTCTGTCCGGCGACTAACATTTTGTCGCCGTCAACTTTCACCTCATACGCTCGATGACCGCCGCCAAGAGTGTGATTATCAATCAGTACGCTACGAAATTCGCCATCGCGTCCGTAGCATGAGATACGAGGCAAGCCTTTTTCGGAAGTGATGATTTCGCCTGTCGAAGTCTTTGTCAAATGCACCGGATTGCAGCAGCCGCAGAACCGTCCGCCCTGCATCCCGGCCTTGCCGAAAGAACCGAGATATTCTCCGTCAAGAGTGTAACTTTCAATGAGATGACGGCCTGAATTTGAGCAGTATATCACCCCGTCGATGCACGTGATTCCAAAGGTGTAACTCGGTATGACGAATTTGTTCGGACTGTTGATGAATTTCACAAACTGCCCTTCATTAGTGTATTTGCAGATATTTTTGTTCGCCGCATCAGTAACGAAAACGCCCCCTTCTGTTACCGTGAACGAGCAATAATCAGAGTTGTCGCTGCATGACGTCCACTCGCGCACCAAGTCGCCTGCTTCATCGTAAACCTCTATGCGCGTGGGAAATAACAGATAAATAAGATTGGCGTCTGTGGATATGTAGCGTAGATTGCTACCTACGGCAAAGTTGTTAGTCAAAACGCCGTTGCGGTCATAGATAGATACGCTGTTAGCCGTCGCCACTACAAGTCGTTCTCCAAAGAGTTCGAAGGCATCGATTGTGTCGTGCACCTTGAACGAAGACACTAATTTATAGGGAGATACATACTCTTTGTTTGCCGTCAGCGAGTTCTCGGCGCTTGCGGGTAAGAAACCTTTCGGGATGACGAACATCCTGCGTAACAGAATCCCCGATACGCTAAGCAAACTGCCGCCCGCCACTAACGACCCGAACAGTTGAAGAAACTTTTTTCGATTTATCTTGTCCATCTTAATCAAAACTTTTAAGTTCTATTCCGGAATACAGGTTGCAAAAGTAATATTTTTTTGCCGATTTCGCTGTTAAATGAAAAAAAAGACCGAAAAATTTTTTTTGTTCAAAAATAATCCGTATCTTTGCGAGCCGTTTTGAAGAGATTTTTCATCAACATGCCCGTTATGAGAAGCCCTAAGAAATGACGTAAATAATTAATAATTAACTAACTAAAAAACAAATAAGCAGTGGATACTTTAAGTTACAAGACCATTTCGGCTAACAAAGCAACTGTAGAAAAAGAGTGGGTCGTGGTTGACGCCACCGAACAGCATCTCGGACGCATGAGTTCGAAAGTAGCGAAACTGTTGCGCGGCAAATACAAGCCCAGCTTCACTCCGCACGTTGATTGTGGTGATAATGTGATAATTATCAACGCCGAAAAAGCCGTTTTAACGGGACAAAAGTGGAACGACCGTATATATCACACGTATTCGGGATACCCCGGAGGACAGCGAGATGTTACGCCGGCACAGTTGCAAGCGAAAGGCGAAGACCGCCTGTTTCGCAAGGTAGTGAAGGGCATGTTGCCCAAAAACAAGTTGGGAGCCAAGTTGCTTGGCAACCTCCATGTCTATGCAGGCAGCGAGCACAAGCACGAGGCACAGCAACCTAAAACATTAGATATCAATTCACTTAAATAATCATTATGGAAGTTGTAAATGCAGTTGGACGACGTAAAGCAGCAGTAGCTCGCGTTTACGTCAAAGAAGGTAGCGGCAAGATTATCATTAACGATCGCGATCTGGAGAACTATTTCCCCTCTTCAATCCTTCAATATGTCGTCAAGCAGCCGCTGACCACATTGAACGTGGCAGAGCAGTATGACGTCAAGATCAATCTTGACGGCGGAGGCTTCAAAGGCCAGGCTGAGGCAGCGCGTCTCGGTATTACCCGCGCCTTGATTGAGATCAACCCCGAATCGAAACCGGCGTTGAAAGCAGAAGGATTCGTAACCCGCGACCCGCGCGCTGTTGAGCGCAAAAAGCCGGGCAGACCTAAGGCACGTAAGAGATTCCAGTTCAGTAAACGTTAATCTCGCACTTGCCCTCCTGAGTTTAGTATCTAAATCAATGGGATTTTTCCTGCATGACACGAATGCAGGGAAACTACCCGCTGATTGGTGGTTCACAAATTCACAAGAAAGAAAGTAAACAAATTAAATTAACAAACAAATGTCAAGAGTAAGCTTTGATCAATTATTGGAAGCAGGTTCTCACTTCGGCCATCTGAAGAGCAAGTGGAATCCTGCAATGGCTCCCTACATTTTTATGGAGCGCAGTGGTATTCATATCATTGACCTGTACAAGACGGCCGCTAAAATCGACGATGCAGCCGAGGCGATGAAGAACATCGTCAAAATGGGACGCAAAATCCTGTTCGTCGCTACCAAAAAACAAGCCAAACAAATAGTCGCAGATTTGGCTCTGTCAGTCAACATGCCGTATGTTATCGAGCGTTGGCCGGGTGGCATGTTAACCAATTTTCCCACTATCCGCAAGGCAGTGAAGAAAATGTCAACCATCGACAAGATGGCTACCGACGGCACTTACGACAATCTCTCGAAGCGTGAGAAGTTGCAAATCACTCGTCAGCGTGCCAAGCTCGAAAAGAACCTCGGTTCGATAGCCGATCTCAATCGTTTGCCCGCAGCCCTTTTCATTGTCGATGTGTTGAAAGAGCATATCGCCGTGCGCGAGGCTAATCGTCTGGGCATCCCCGTTTTCGGCATGGTTGATACCAATTCCGACCCTACGAACATCGATTTCGTAATTCCCGCTAACGATGATGCAACCAAGTCGGTCGAGCTGATACTCGGCGCACTCTGCGCCGCTATTCAGGAAGGCCTGCAAGAAGCTAAGTTTGAACGCGACAACAAGGACGACAGCGAGGAAGAAGTTGTAGCGCCCAGACGCGAACGCAAAACCCGTGCCCGGAGAAAGGATGCGGCCGGCGAGGCAGAAGCGACTGCAACACCCGCAACCGCTGAAGCGCCTGTGGCAGAAGTATAAACAATCAAATTTTTAAATTATTATGGCAGTAACATTAGCAGATATAACCCACTTGCGCAAGATGAGCGGAGCGGGAATGATGGATTGCAAAAATGCCCTCGAAGAAGCAGGCAGCGATTTCGAGAAAGCAATGGAGATAATCCGCAAAAAAGGTCAGGCAGTAGCAGCAAAGCGCTCCGACCGCGAAGCATCCGAAGGATGCGTATTGGCTACCGAAAACGGCGAGTTTGCCGCTATCGTAGCCGCCAAGTGTGAAACGGATTTCGTAGCTAAGAACGGTGATTTCATAGCAATGACGCAGAAAATCCTCGACGCAGCTATCGCGAATAAACCCGCCGACAAGGAAGCGCTCGCTTCATTGCTTGTCGATGGCGGACGCACGGTAGCTGAGATTATCACCGACCGCATAGGCGTTACCGGCGAAAAGATGGAACTCGGTTTCTATGAGTTCGTTACCGGCGCTGCAACTATCTCTTACATCCATCCGGGCAACAAACTTGCTACTATCGTCGCTTTCAACAAGCCCTTGGAACGTCAGGTAGCCCGCGACGTAGCAATGCAGGTAGCAGCAATGAATCCTATTGCAGTGCTTCCTTCCGAAGTATCGCAAAGCGTTATCGATACCGAAAAGGAGATCGCTCGCGACAAGGCTCGCCAAGCCGGCAAGCCCGAAAATATCCTCGACCGTATAGCCGAGGGCGCGATACAAAAGTACTACAAGGATAACACTCTCTTGCAGCAAGAATTTGTCAAGGACGCAAAACTGACAATTGAACAGTATCTTAAACAACAAGATAAAGAATTGACCGTAACCGCTTTCAAGCGCGTTACTCTCAATGTTGATTGATTTATTCTTTTTTTTGTAGCGGGTCGTCTTCGATGTTATTATCGGGCGACTCGCTATTTGTTCTTATTTATATTAATATCATAAATTATGAAAAAGTTATTTCTATTTTTATCATTTGCCCTCGTTGCATTGCTGATTAATGCACAGGACTTGACCATCGGCTCATACAATATCCGCAATGCCAACGACGGTGATCGTAAGGCAGGCAACGGCTGGGAACGACGCGGCCCAATCCTCGCACAACAGATATTGTTTAACGACTACGACATTATCGGTACGCAGGAAGTGCTGCATGTACAATTAGAATCGCTGCTCGAACAACTGCCGCAGTATGCCTATATCGGCGTAGGACGCGACGACGGCATAACGAAAGGGGAATATGTACCTGTATTCTACAAAAAAGAACGTTTCAAACTGCTTGATTCGGGTAATTTCTGGCTCTCAACCGAGACCGATCATCCCAATAAAGGCTGGGACGCAGCTTTGCCGCGTATCTGCACCTGGGCGCATCTCAAAGACCTGAAAAAGAAGCATAAAATATGGGTTTTTAATATCCATTTCGACCATATAGGCGTCGAAGCACGCAAGAACAGCGCTATACTTATTCTACAGAAAATCAAGGAGATGTGCGGTACAGACGCCGTTATACTGACAGGCGATTTCAATGTAGATCAGTCGAACGAGAGTTACCTTTTGCTTGCCAATTCGGGCGTCCTTTTCGATTCATTCGAGAAAGCACAAGTACGCTTTGCCAATCAAGGCACGTTTAACTCTTTCCGTAGCGACCTGCTGACTAACAGCCGTATAGATCATATCTTCGTATCCAAGCAGTTGAAAGTTGACCGTTACGGCATCCTGACAGACTCCTATCATACGCCTAAAGACGAGGCCGCTCTGCACTCCGGCGATTCTCCGCGTGAAATATTTCATACTCCCGCCGATATTCGCATGATATCCGACCACTTCCCCCTTAAAATCACACTCTACTACAACAAATGAGCCGCTATATTAGTTTGATTTTAGGATTATTTCTGGGAGGATGCAGTATGGGCGACAATGATTTCGCGAAGAGCGTTCGCGTGGCTGTAGAGCAGCAAATCAAGTCGTGCCCGGCGACGCAGCTGCAAGACCTGTATAAGAACTTTATGCAGGACAGATTCGGTCCGGAACATCTTATTAGCGATAGAGACGCAGCTAACCGCTATCTACAGTCGGAGTTGTCGGAGTTGGATTCTTCTTCCGAGACCGAAAGCGCGGAAGTAGTTGAGCTTATCGGATGGGAGGGTAATTACATGAGAGTCAATCTATCCGTCGTCAAAAAAAATCTTGTCTCGCAGGATGTTTATCTGGATGCTTTCATACGCAGCGCTTCGAGCGCTAAAGCCCCCTCGCAGGAAGAATGGCAAAAGGAATGGACTGCTATTGAAGCTATTATCCGCTCGATGAATCTTTCGTTGCCCGACTATGAACAAGACAAGCAAAAGATTGACGAGATGCTCAAAAGCGGACGCTTCGCCGTGCATCACAGCGAGCGCTTCAATAAAGCCTGTCACCCGCATTATCGCATTATCAGCAAAGAAATTTATCAGCAAGAAATAGCGCCCTTGTCAGGTTTATCATCTAAGTGATGCGTATTGTTCAAAATTTTTTCGGACAAAAGATGATAATTAAATAAAAATCCGTATCTTTGGGCGTTTTAAAATAAGTTTTTATAAAAATATATGATATGGAATGGTATGAAATCGCATTGATTGTAGCTGGGGGATTGTTCCTCATCTTCTCGGTCGGATCGTCGTTCTTCGGCGATATGGATCTGGACTCAGATGTAGAGTTGGACGGCGGGTTTCTGCTGAGCGACTTTATCTCGTTCAAGGGATTGCTGCATTTTGCGCTGGGCTTCTCGCTGACGTTGACGCTTTGGCAAGAGGTTACGGTAGTATCTGTCGGCGTTGGCGTTGTGGCGGGACTTGTGTTTGTCGGCGTGCTGTATTATCTCTACAAGATGATACACAGCAAATTACAGAAGAGTATGACGTATGCTCAAGAGATAAAAGATATGGACGCCGAAGTGTATTTCTGGAGCGAAGAGCAAAAGATTGGCGAGGTGTTTGTTGTACTCGAAGGTCGTCCGGTTACCGTAACGCTTCAAAAAGCCGAAGGGCTGAGCTTTACGAAAGGACAGAAAATCAAAGTCTCAGGTAGTCGACAGCTTGTTTATCCGATAATTTAACAACTTTAAAATATAGATAATATGGAAATGAATTTTTTTATTCTTATTGCCGGATTGGTTCTGGTCGTTATACTGACTTTTATCGGCATTATGTCGCGGTTTAGAAAATGTAAATCGGACGAAATTTTAGTTATTTACGGTAAGACGGGCGGAAACAAATCGTCTCGCTGTATTCAGGGCGGCGCTGCCTTCGTTATCCCGATAATTCAGGGATATGCGTATATGTCGCTGAAACCCTTGCAGTTCGACTGTAACCTGCAAAAGGCGCTGTCGTCGCAAAACATCCGCGTGGATGTTCCTACGACCGTTACTGTAGGTATCAGTACCGAGCAAGAGGTGATGCAAGCCGCAGCCGAAAGAATACTCGGACTTGGGCGCGTCGAAATCGAAGATTTAGTGAAAGATATCGTCTATGGGCAGATGAGAACTATCATTGCCGATATGACTATCGAGAAACTGAACTCCGACCGCGATGAGTTCCTCGCCAAAGCTAAGGGACAGATTGACACCGAAATGCGCAAAATCGGTCTCTATCTGATTAACATCAACATTACCGACATCCGCGATGAAGCCGGCTACATCGTCGCCTTAGGTAAAAAAGACCAGGCGAAAGCTATCAATCAGGCTAATGTCGAAATCTCCATCGCCGAACGCGAAGGCGAGACGCAAGTAGCTGAACAGATGAAAATCAAAAATGCAACGGTCGCCGAAACGAAGAAAGAAGAGGAGATTGCAATCGCTAACGCCGAGCGCGACAAGAGCAGTTTGGTTGCTAAAGCCGAATCATCACGAGATTCTCAAGTTGCCGAAGCTGCTATGAATCGTGATATTAGTGTTGCACAGTATAATTCGGAAGCGCGTATCGGTGAAATTGAAGCGGCAAAGAAAGTTACCATTTCGAATGCCGAGCTTGAAGTCATCAAAGCCGAATCACAAAGTTTGGCTCTCTCAGCCGAAGAACGCGCCAAAGCCGAAATCGAGAAAAACAAGGAACTTGCACGCAAAGACGCTGAAGATGCTCGCGCCAAACGTACCGAAGCAGCCCTGAGAGCCGAACAAATCGTGCCGTCCGAAATCGCCAAGCAACAAAAACTGATTGACGCGCAAGCCTACCAGTTGAAGCTCGAGAAAGAGGCCGAAGCGAACGCTAACCAACAGCGAATTGAAGCGCAAGGACGCGCCGATGCTACAGCCGCCGAAGGACGCGGAAAAGGTGAAGCCATCACCGCAGAGGGTCTGGCGCAAGCCAAAGTAATCGAACAGCAGGGATTAGCAAAAGCGGCTGCCGAAAAAGCGTCGCTTATGGCTCAAGCTGAAGGATTTGAGGCAATGGTGAAAGTGGCCGAAAACAATCCGCAGGTAGCAATACAGTGGAAGATGGTTGACCAATGGAAAGAGATTGCCGCCGAGCAAGTGAAAGCTTTTGAACATATCAACCTCGGCAATGT
>JAITNE010000046.1 GCA_031290635.1 Tannerella sp.
GACAAAGCATCATGCAGTACTGCCTCCATTTCCGCTATTGACGAGATTTCGTCAATCAGGTCGAAATACAATACCGGATACACCGTCCAATCCTTCTCCAATTCAGCTATAGCCAAGCCTTCGAAAAGCTCCTTCTTCCCAAGAAAATAGGCTTTCAGGGTCGAAAGAAAAAGACTTTTCCCGAATCGTCGCGGACGACCAAGGAAATAAGGCTTTCCCTGAGTAACCAAACTATAAACATACGCCGTCTTATCTACATACAGATACTGATCTGTACGGAGGCTTTCAAAATCCTGTATGCCAATCGGCAATTTTCTGTTGTTTGTAATCATGTTGTAAAAATTTTCGACAAAGGTACACATTTATTCTTATAGCGAACAAAAAATTTCCGGCTCGATTTTGGTAATTAAAGAAAAATGAGTACTTTTGCGGCATTAATTAATACAATAATAATTTACTATGAAACATTTCTTATTAGCTTTTGTAGCGGCTACGACTTTGAGCGCTACATTTTCGTGTTCGACAAATGCCGGTAGCAATACCGACAATCTGAAATCTCTTGAAACAGGTTTCCATCAGCCCGACAGCATGACCTTGGGCGTTTATTGGTACTGGATATCGGATAACATCTCCAAAGAAGGCGTTATCAAAGATCTTGAAGCAATGAAGCAGGTCGGCATCAATCGCGCTTTTATCGGCAACGTATGGTTCAATAACAAGCCCATTTTCAATCATACGAAGGTACAACTATTATCGCCCGAATGGTGGGAGATAACTCATGCAGCCCTGAAACGCGCAGGCGAGCTGGGCATCGAAATCGGCATGTTCAACAGCCCCGGCTGGAGTCAGTCCGGAGGTCCGTGGGTCAAGCCAGAACAGTCGATGCGCTATCTTGCAAACTCAAAGTTGGAAATCAGAGGCCCGCAGCCTTCCGCGCAAATCCGACTGCCTAAAGTAGCCGACGATGCTATGGCTGACGTCAAAGTAATCGCATATCAGCAGTTCGGCAATGCACAGCAAACACCGAAGAAAAGCATCACCATCAGTAAAAAGAGAGGCGAAGAATTTTCTGTGGATATTAGCCTCAAGCCCTCGTTTGCGGTACGCACGCTGATATTCAAGGTTGATGAGCCGGTAAGAATAAATACCGACGCCGAGCTGTTTGTCAAGGAAGGCGATCTGTATCGCTCGCTGAAGAAATTCCAAATAAACCGCAGCAATCCGGCGTTGAATGTAGGTTTCGACCCATATTCTCCGATTGTTATTTCTCTGCCCGAAACTGCGGCTACAGACTATCGCCTTGTGCTGAATAATAGAAACAGCGAGGTGAAAACGGCCGTCGTTACCCTTTCTTCGCGTCCTCTGATAGAGCGTTATCCCGAAAAGACGCTTGCTAAAATGTTTCAGACGCCGCTACCCATGTGGCACGATTACCTCTGGGACAAGCAGCCCGAAGTCGCCGCAGAGCTGTGTATTAATCCGGCGAAGGTCATAGATCTTACAGCGAAAGTCAAAGACGGTCTGCTGTCATGGGACGTGCCCGAAGGCAACTGGGTCATAATGCGCACAGCAATGCGTACTACGCGAGTAACCAACTCGCCGGCATCACCCGAAGGAACAGGTTTGGAAATCGACAAAATCAACAAAGCACATATCGGTTCGCACTTCGACGCTTTCATTGGTGAAGTCCTGCGACGTATCCCCGCCGAAGACCGCACTACATTTAAGGTCATCGTCGAAGACAGCTACGAAACCGGCGGCCTCAACTGGACAGACGACATGATAGAGCGCTTCAGGAGCGTTTACAGCTACGACCCGACGCCTTATCTGCCTGCATTAAACGGCGAAGTAGTCGGCAGTCAAGACCTCTCAGACCGTTTCCTCTGGGATTTGCGCAGATTGATTGCTACCCGCGTCGCTTACGACTACGTCGGCGGACTTCGCGACGTCAGCAACAAGCACGGCCTCACTACCTGGCTCGAAAACTACGGCCATTGGGGATTCCCAGGCGAGTTCCTTATGTACGGCGGACAATCCGACGAAATCGGCGGCGAGTTCTGGAGCGAAGGCTCGCTGGGCGACATCGAAAACCATGCCGCCGCCTCAAGCGCACACATCTACGGCAAGCGCAAAGTATGGGCTGAATCATGTACAAGCGGAGGGCCGGCCTTCAGTCGCTATCCCAAAATCATGAAACCGCGCATCGACCGCTTTCTGACCGAAGGTATCAACGCAACCATCCTCCACGTTTATGTACATCAGGCTTACGAAGAGCTTAACCCCGGTCAGGACGCAGACTTCGGCAACGAGTTCAACCGCAAGAACACATGGTTTCCGCATCTCGACGTCTTCGGAAAATATCTGAAACGCTGCAACCTTATGCTTCAGCAAGGATTGTTTGTAGCCGATGTAGCCTACTTCATAGGCGAAGATGCTCCGAAGATGACCGGCGTGCGCACCCCCGAACTGCCCAAAGGTTACGCTTTCGACTATATCAACGCCGAAGTATTGCTGACCCGCGCATCAGTCAAGGACGGTCGTCTGACGTTGCCCGACGGCATGTCCTACAGTCTGCTTGTGTTGCCGCAGCTCGAAACCATTCGTCCCGAAGTGCTGGCTAAGATTAAAGACCTTGTAAACGAAGGATTGGTCATATTAGGCCCTGCCCCCAAGCGCTCGCCGAGTTTGCAGAACTATCCCGAGTCCGACAAGCAGGTAACTGCCCTCGCCGCCGAATTATGGAGCGACGGTCAAATCAACGCCGTAGGACAGGGAAAAGTCTTTGCCGACGGTCAAACTATCGCACAAGTATTTGAAGCCATCGGCGTGCAGCCCGACTTGTATATCGAAGACAATCCGGGCGTGCTCTACATCCATCGCACTACTCCCGAAGGCGATATTTATTTCATCTCGAATCAGACCGACAATCTTATCAACATAAGTCCGAACTTCCGTATAGCCGGACGCGCTCCTGAGCTTTGGAATCCGCTGACCGAAGAAATTCGCGACCTTAAAGAGTATTCCGCGTCAGGCACAACGACTGTCGTGCCGCTTCAACTTCAAGCTAATGAGAGTTCGTTTATAGTATTTCGCAAGAAAGGTCATCCGTCATCATCAGCAAAAAATTTCCCCGAAGAAAAGGTCATAACCGAATTGAACGAGCCATGGCGGATTTCATTCGATAACGGACAGGAAGAGATCACTAAAAAACTTGAAGACTGGAGCAAGTCGGACGAGGAAAATATCCGCTACTTCTCAGGCAAAGCTATCTACAGCGCCACATTCAAGCATAAAACCAAGACCGCCAAAGGCAGATTATATATTGATTTAGGCAAAGTCATGGTAACGGCTAAGGTGAAGATTAACGGCGTGTATGCGGGCGGCGTCTGGGCGTATCCGTATCGACTTAATGTTACCGAATTGCTGAAGGAAGGCGAGAATACGCTTGAGGTTGAAGTCATCAACAATTGGATGAACCGCATGATAGGCGACCAAATGTTGCCCGTGGCCGAGCGCACGACATGGGCTTTCGTCAACCCATGGAAAGCCGATTCCAAACTGCAGGAATCAGGTCTTACAGGACCGGTCAGAATCATCGAAATTAATGATTAAGGTATATGAAAGCTCTTGTATTGGAAGAATATAACAAATTAGTATATCAAGAAGTTGCCGAACCGACGGCGTCCGACGGCGAAGTACTAATCAAAGTAAAAGCCTGCGGTATATGCGGCAGCGACGTTCACGGCATGGACGGCAGCACCGGACGGCGACAAACTCCCATCATCATGGGACACGAAGCCTCCGGTGAAATCGTTGCCGTCGGCGCAGGCGTGAGCCGCTGGAAAGCCGGCGACCGCGTTACGTTCGACTCTACCGTCTATCCGCTCGACGACTGGTTCACCCTGCACGGACATTACAACCTCAGCGAAGGCCGCGAGGTCGTCGGCGTGTCGCCCAAAGACTACAAGCGGCACGGCGCATTTGCCGAGCGCCTCGTCGTACCGCAACACATCCTCTACCGGATACCCGACAATGTCGGTTTCGAGCAGGCGGCGATGGTCGAGCCTGCCGCCGTAGCAGCACATGCTGTGCGACTGTCGGGGATTCAGGTCGGACAGAGCGCGGTAGTGTTCGGCAGCGGCATGATAGGAACTTTCATCGTAAGCATGTTACGCGCGGCTGGAGCAACGCCGGTGATTGCCGTCGATGTGGACGACGAGAAGCTGAAAATGGCTGCCGGCTATGGCGCCGACCTCACGGTCAACTCCAAAAACCATCCTGCCGTAGCCGAAGCCATCCGCGCCAAAACGAAAGGTCGCGGCGCAGACTTCGGCTTCGAAGCTATCGGCATATCAGCTACCGTAAACACAATGATTGACTCCCTTCGCAAAGGCGGAACAGCTGTTTTAGTCGGCAACATCACCCCAAGCATCGACTTTCCGTTACAGAAAGTAGTAACCACCGAAATCAAAGTACAAGGCAGTTGCGCCATCAACGGCGAATACGAGCTTGTACTCGATATGATTGCGAGCGGCGCACTGAAAGTCGACAGCATGATCTCGGCCGTAGCCCCGCTAAGCGAAGGCGCAACATGGTTCAACAAGCTATATAATAAGGAAGGAAATCTGAATAAAGTGATATTAACGCCATAAACACATTTTTCCGCCTCGCCGGAAAACCAGCCGTTACTGACGGAACGGAATAAAGTTCGTAGAATTTCTTCCTGACGCTTTCAGCGACTCAAAAAGTTCGTAGAATTTCTTCCTGACGCTTTCAGCGACAAATAAAGTTCGTGGAATTTCTTCCTGACGCTTTCAGCGACTTAAAAAGTTCGTGGAATTTCTTTTTGACGCTTTCCGACTCAAAAAGTTCGTAGAATTTCTTCCTGACGCTTTCCGACTCAAAAAGTTCGTAGAATTTCTTCCCGTTACTGACGCAGGGGCACGCCCAGCCCCTACATCACTACTTTCCAAGTCTTCCCTTCCATCACAACAAAATATATCCCGCCCGAGAGCGTCGTTTTGCTTGTTTCGCCTGCGATATATGGCTGTATTTTGACCAACATGCCGGTTACATTATATATACGCGCTTCACCGGTGATGGCGGAGGCGATATGGAGTTTGCCGCCTGAAGACCAGACTTTTGCTGTAGAAACGACTGCTTCGTTACCGGTTGTGCGGCTTGCAAGCTCGGGACCGAATGAGATTGTCCAGGGCTGTACTACCTGTTCGAGAACATAACAGATCGGAAGAGCACACGTCTGAACTCCAGT
>JAITNE010000078.1 GCA_031290635.1 Tannerella sp.
GAATAGAGTATGCGGACATTGAAATATTCCGAATCCTGTATGTCTTTGGATTCGAGGCGCTTGTTATCGCCTGTATAATGTATCTCTTTGGCTTTGAGGAGTTTGTTATCTCCAAGTAAATTTGTGACGACAGATTCAGTGCGTTTGAAATATTCTACAGGTCGTCCTTTGGTGTCATAGCGCCATTGTTCATCACTTGCAGATATAGCGCTAAATAGCTGTGTTTCACTGTTTAATACGCAAGTAGTTGAAGCGATGGCTTTGCCTTTTGGGTCAAGCGAGGTTTCAGTAATGGCAACGGTTTTCCAGCCGACTGACGACCATTCTGCGATGGTCATTGTAGTTTTGCCTGATGTGAACGAATAGGCTATCTTTGAGACATTTACATACTCTGATTCCGAAGCATTCCATAGCAGATTCAACTCGCCTGCACGACGTCCTTCGAGGTCGTATTCATAGAGAGTTCTCTCTATTGGTGAGCCATCCGCTCGATAATAGTTAACCTCAAGCAGTTGTTTCTCGGAAAAACCTTTGCGCAAAGCTGTCCGAGCAGGTTCGCGGTTGAGAGGGTTGCGTGCCGACTGAGCCGATGCACACAGCGTTGCCGTCAGGATGACAGCGGATAAAACTAAAATTCTTGTCTTCATACTTATATGTTTTAAAAATTATTTTGAACAATTAAGTTGCAAAGATAAATAAAATATTTAACTTTGCAGTCGCTATACAAATTTTTTTTGAAGAAAAGCGTTTCTCCTCAACTTGTAATTTCTTGATTTTGTATTATATCTTAGGTTTCCGAGCCTTTCCGGATGTTCGTTAAATAATTTTTTTCGATATCCGAATGATTCTGACGTCATTTTAAGAAATTTTTACAGAAAAACTAATGATTCGGACGTCATTCTACTAATTTTTTACAGAAAAACTAATAGTTCGGAAAACTTGTTTTGAAAAATTTTCGGTCATCCTAATAGTTCGGATGTCTTGTTTTGAAAAATTTTTGGTCGTCATAATAGTTATGATGTCTTGTTTTGAAAAATTTTCGGTCATCCTAATAGTTCGGATGTCTTGTTTTGAAAAAATTTTAACTTTCCTAATAGTTATGATGATTGTTTTTATATAATAATTAACTTTCCTAATAGTTATGACGATTATTTTTACATAATAATTAACTTTCCTAATAGTTATGACGATTGTTTTCAAGTTATTTCAGACCATCCGAATAGTTATGCTGATAGTTTTCAAAAAATTTTTAACCATCCGAATAGTTATGATGGTCGTTTTTATATAATAATTAACTTTCAGAATAGTTATGATGATAATATACAAAAAATTTTTAACAGTCCGAATATTTCGGACTATAACTATATAATAATTAATACTTTATTTACTTATGAGATCATTAAAAGTACCTTTTTCGCCGACATTAGACGGCATTGAGCTTAAAGAGACCGCAATTTTAATGGAGACCGCAGCGCTTCGACAAAGCATCGACATTATAAATTGGCCGGAATACGGCTACAAACCTGTTGTATCCGTAGATGTAGCTCGCGGGAAGAACGACTTGTACCTCCATTATTTCGTGCGAGGACTGTCGCTCAAAGCCATCGCCGACAAGGATGGCGAATTCGTGCATCCGGATAGCTGTGTGGAGTTCTTCATGCGAAAATCAGACCGTCCGGAATACACTAATTTTGAGTTCAACTGCATCGGTACATGCCTCGCAGCACGCGGTGCAGACCGCCACAAGCGCACTCAATTTACCGACGAAGAGTACCGCCGAATCCGTCGCTACACGAGCATTCAACGCGAATCGTTCGCCGAGCGAACCGGCATCTATTCCTGGGAATTAACAGTCGCGATACCATTTGAATTGATGGGTCTGGACGCAGCACAATTGCCGTCGCAGATTCGCGGTAACTTTTACAAGTGCGCCGACGAAACCGCTAATCCTCATTATGTTACGTGGAGTCCAATCGAACTGCCAAAACCCGATTATCATTGTCCTGAACACTTCGGAGAGATACGTTTTTAATCCTAAAACAGCAGATGCAATCATCCAAAATCCCTTTGAATCTGCCTCCGATAGAAGGGCGAATATCCGAAGATAATGGTAAAACGCTAATCTATGACGAGTTACGCGGTAAAAAGATTGTGCTTACACCGGAAGAACATGTGCGTCAACGCTTTGTTAATTTCCTGATAACAGTCAAAAATTTTCCTCCGGAACGAATAGCTAACGAGGTAAGTATCAACGTAAACAATACCTCCAAACGCTGTGATACTGTTGTGTATGACAACTATCTCGATCCGCTTGTAATTGTAGAATACAAAGCGCCGGATGTACCGATAACAAAAGCAGTTTTCGAGCAGATAGCGCGTTACAACTTAGCTTTACGAGCGCCATATCTTATTGTTAGCAACGGTTTGACCCACTATTGCTGCCATATCGATTATGTTTCGATGTCTTACTCGTTTCTTAAAGATATTCCATTGTTTGAGGAGATAAGTAGAGACCAAGCACAATAGCAAGCTCACTAAGATGGTGAAGATGAGAGGATTTCAGAGATATGCAGATTAGGAAACAGAGATTGCTGCGTATCTTATTGAAAAGGTAACAATTTTCATGTCCGATGTTTCATTTCTACTTGGTTGAACTTTTTACAGGGATTTGTAATGACGGAGCGCTGACAGTAACGTCCTGAATGTGAACTGTTCTACCATGGATTTACCTGATTTTGCCATAGCATATAAAACAAAACCCTCCGCCAATTGAGAATTGACGGAGGGTCGCCGGTTTTAGCCGTCGGGCAAGCTCAGCCCTTACAGCGTATATACTCTCGGCAGGGCGTTGACTTCATCAAGGCCGTTGACGGGGATGAAGGTTGTAACTACCGAAACGTCTGTGCCGGCTTGTGCGCCAGGTAGTGGGGTTTCGGTGGAGTCGTTCTCTACCTTGATTACCTGTTTTACGCCTTCGTCGTCAACGTAAGAAACGGTTGTGTATAGGATTGTTACCGATTCGACGTCGCCCCAGGTGATTTTGGTTGTGTTGATTGAAGCGACGGGACGGTTGCTTAGTCCGGCGATGTATCTGTCGCCATAGATGCTGACGCTGATTTCGCTGAAGGTTGTGTTCACGGAGTGGTGACCTTCGTTGTCCTTAGTAACAAACTGGAATACATACGCGCCTTCGGGTACGGAGAAAGTTAACTCGTGGTGCGTCGGTATGTTGTCCTGGCGAGTAATCTGTACTACGGTCGAATCTTTGCCTTCATTCCAGTAAATGACGGTTTTCTTGACGCGAGGGTCGGAGTTGATGAACCAGTTGACACGGACGCGGTTGTATCCCGGAGAGGCTTCGATTGAATCGACTACTCCGGTGTAAATCGTTTCGCCACGGTCGATGTATTCCTGATTGATATTGTTCATATCGTCGCATCCGATGAACAAAGTAAGGATAATTAATACTGTTATTATTTTCATAGCTACATTGTTTTTAATTGTCAATAAAATCATCTCCATAGAAGGATATTTCTGCAAAGTGAAGTGCGGCAGAGTTTGCCCAGGTCTGAGATACTTCAAAGCGGACATACCGTACTTGATCGGTTTCGAGCGGGATTGGGAAGTTGAATCCGGCATCCTGTACGGCTTTGTCAAGCTCATTATATTGTGAGCCGGGCAGTCCGGAGGGCTTCACGACTTCGTAGTCTCCGATAAGAAACCAGTCGGCTTTCCAGTCGTTGCTTCGCCAGTAGTCCTGGTCGGATTTCTCATGCAGGAGTTCTTTTGTGCCCCAAACCTGGAAAAAGCGGAGGTTGTGTTGACCGTAGTAATATGATTCGGCACGGGAATAAAGCACGAAACGGCTGAGTTTGGCTTCTACATCCATGCCGAAACAGATTGTGAAATGTTGCGGCGGCGTACCGTCGGCTACTCCGGGTTCGGTATGCCAGATAGTGTTGAGGTCGTTGTCCCAGGTGAATGAGAGCGGTCGTCCGCTTCTGACGGAGGTGTTGTCGCCCGGAAGGGCTACTTCAAAGAATTTCTTCTTGTCGAGCATTTCCTCAAAGAAGGGAGATCGTCTGACGGAGAGCGTGTCGGACTTGTTACCCCACTTGTCGCGCAGATAGACTCCCCAAAGGCGTTCGTCGGTGTCGAAGCCGCGGAGGGAGAAACTGCCCTGTTCTTCGTTGTTGAAGGTGATTTCGTAGTCTTGCAACACGCCGACGGAATCTTCGACCATAAAGGAAAAGCATATTTCGGTTTTGGTGGGATTATCCCATTTGGCGGTGATGCCTCCGAAGTCGGGTATGACGTCGATAGAGCCGAGTATGGTGAAGATAGGCGGCGTTGTAGGGGTGAAACTGCGGACGACGGGCGATGAGGAGTTTTCGCTGTGGTCAACGAGGTAAAGAGTTATCTCGACAGGATTCGTCGAACCAAGTCCTTCTACAAGGAGATAGTTGTTGTAGATGGATGAACGCACAATGCGTTTCACTCCGTTGGACATAAATTCGCCTTTCACGTAGGAGATGTCGGTTTCGACGGGTAGCTTAAAGTAGATTTTTGCTCCGCCGGGGATGCTTTCGACTGTAGTTACCTCAAGCGCTTGAGGGGCTATCTTGTCAGTCGAATTAGGCTCAAACTTCGATTCTGCACAGGCAGTAATCAAAAGCGCTATCAATATTGAAATAAAAATATTTGTCTTCATATAAATTATAAGTTATAAATTAGAAATTTACCATCCCGGGTTTTGTACCAGATTGGAGTTGACCGTGAGGGTGCTTATCTTGAGAGGCCATAAATAATGCTTCTGATTATATGTACGGTTATCGAGATAAGTTACTATGTTGTAGTATGACAGGTCGGTTGTTCCTTGATAGTTCCAACCGCGGATCGATTCGCTAAAATATTGTGAAGCATCTTTCCAGCGGCGCAAATCCCAGAAGCGTTCACCTTCAAAGGACAGTTCTATTGTCCGTTCGTGTTTGATGATTTCGCGTAAACCTTCCTGATTGTAGGGTTTATTGCGGAAAGCTTGAGCCGCATTTGCGTAAGCCTCTCGGATTGGCGGAATACCGGCGCGAATACGAATAGAATCTATATATCCGTAAACCGTTTCGGAAGGACCGCTCATCTCGTTGAGCGCCTCGGCATAGAGGAGGTACAAGTCGGCAAGTCGTATTATCGGCATCGAATAGCGTCGCGGAGTAGTATAAGACGTTCCGGCGGCGATTTCGGTAGGAACAAGTTTTTTCACGTAATAACCGGTCGGGATATGAAAGCCTTCGACCTTGTAACCTTGAGCTTCGGCGCTACGCTGTTTGATGACTGCCTGTTCTGAGCCCTGACTTGTTGCGAATTTACCGCGGTCGAATCCCAGATAAGCATAAAAACGCGGTTCACGGTAGAAATTCATTCTCGCAGTAATTTCATCCGTACCGATATAGTCTTTATGCCAGTCGGCCAGAGCGCCGTCCACCTTCTGAGTCTCGAAGCGACGCGTAATATCCCATGCAGGGTCTTCATCTATCGGCAGACCGTTGTAAGTATAAAACTGTTCTACGATATTGAGCGTCGCGCAGACTTCCGACACCGAAGTGCCTTCGGTATAGAATTGCGGGCAACAATATCTCTGTAGTTCGTCCGTACTGTTTGTGGCCGGCCAGATGATTTCGTCATTATAGCGGTCGGTTACAGGACCTCTCAGCGCATATTCCAGCTTTCGGGTAGCCGAAAGGTTCTGAGCATTGCCGGGAGGATTGTATTGATAGAGGCGATGTCCGGCATATTTAGCGACGTCGATAGCATCTTTGATGGCTGTCGCGGCGCGTTCCCACTTTTTAGGGTCGTAGTTGACGGGAAACAGATTCTTCTGACGATTGTCAATGAACGAAGCATAGTCCGCATTACCGTTGCTGAAAGGGCTTGCGTCCCAGACTAAGACTTTTGCCTTAATAGCTTTGGCGGCAGCCTGGGTTATGCGTCCCATTTGTTCGATAGGATTATCTACCGTCTCCATCAGGTCGGGCATGGCTTCGTCGAGCAGTTCTACTATATAAGTGGTTACTTCGTCGACCGGTTCGCGATAAACGCGGGTTTGTTCGGGCGTCGCATTGACCGCGAAATTCTCCCTTATAATAGGAACAGGACCGTAAAGCTGCATCAGGAAGAAGTGAATATAAGCCTTGACGCATTTCACTTCGGCGCACCACTGTATCATTTCGTACTGTTCGAGGTCGGGCACCTTGTTGATGTTTTCGAGAAAGATATTGCAGTCTCTCAGACCTACAAACATGTTACGGCCGTCGCGTGCACCGTCCCAGTAGTTTTGGATAGGGTCGCTTGCCTGCTGCTGTCCGCGTACTATCTTCGCGCCGGAGCGTTCTCTGATGCCGCTGTTGTCGATATTCCAGAAGAACTCGTCGCCGCCGACCATCGCAGGGTAAGTGAATACGTTAGCGAAGTTAGGCAGATAGTTGTAGCATGAGAAGAAGAACTTTTCAGCATTTATTCTGGTCGAGAAGGCATTGTCCATAGTGGCCGTTCCTTCGGGCACTACATTCAGATAGTCGCAGCCTGAAGTTATAGCGAGCAATCCGATAAATAAAATTTTGATATATGATTTCATAAGATATGATGATTAAAAGTTTGCATTAACACCAATGTTTAACACTCTTTGAAGCGGGTATCCAAGTCCGTTGCCGGCCATTTCGACGTCCCACATCTTGAATCTTGAGAAGAGCAGCAGATTGCTGCCTGAGAAATAGACTCTGAAGCTCTGCAAGCGGAACGGACGTATCCAGTTTTTTGGCAGAGTATAGCCGAGTTCGACGCTTTTAAGTCGCATGAAAGAGCCGTCGCGCATCCACCACGTG
Source organism: Tannerella sp. (assembly GCA_031290635.1). Taxonomy (GTDB): domain Bacteria; phylum Bacteroidota; class Bacteroidia; order Bacteroidales; family Tannerellaceae; genus Tannerella. The sequence continues at coordinate 6,879 of JAITNE010000078.1, forward strand.
CTTCTGACTTCGTTATTGGCGACATGGTCGGCCGAGAGTCGCGGCCAGACGGCGTAGATATCGCGATTGTCGAGAGTCCAGTGGTCGTCAGCCCAATATTGCAGCATGGCGCGGTTGGTAACATACGGCAGAAGCGTTTGGTCAACAGTTCCGTCGCTGCGATTGACAAAAGGAGATGTAGCCGACGGGTCGATAAAGAATGAAGAGCGAGCCGAGCCTTGAAAGAAGACCGAAGCATCCAGATTCTTGTATCCGAAAGATAATCCGAAGCCGTAGATGATTTCCGGAGTTGTCGGGTAGCCGATAGGCACCTGGTCGTTTTCGTTGATGATGCCATCGTCGTTGATATCTTTGTATTTGATATCTCCGGCCATGTAACCTTCAAACTGTATGGGCGAGTTCTTGACTTCTTCGTCGTCGAGGAAAAGGCGTTCGGCAATATATCCGTACTGTTGCGAGATTTTACGGTTAACATGCGTACGCCAGGGTGTGTTGATGTAATCCGGCTCTTCGTAGATGGTATATTTGCTGGTGGCGTAAGTGAAATTGCCACGCAGCGCAGCCCAGATACTGCTGCCGAAAGATTTACTGTAGTCCACCGATAAATCTACTCCCGTACCGACGGCTTTGCCGATATTGGACGAGGGCACGGCTTGCAGACCCATTGTGGTCGGCACATCGGCGCGAAGTTGAAGGATGTTGCTGCGCTCTTCGGTGAAATAATCTACCTGAAGTTCAAGGCTGTTCCAGAGATTCAGTTCGAGTCCGAGGTTAGTCTTGCGGCTTATTTCCCAGGTGATATTGGGGTCTTCGTAGCGCGAGATGGAGATACCGTTTCGGGTATATGCAAACTCATCGCCAAAGGTAAAAGCCCGTCCGCCGTCGTTCATGTTTACGTTTGAGAGGTAGAAGAAGCGCTCGTTTGAGTTGCCGATATTGTCGTTACCGACAAGTCCGTAGGTAGCTTTAAGTTTGAGTTTCGAGAGAACTTCCTTGTAGTCTTCCATAAAATCTTCGTTGGTGAGGATGTAGCCTGCGCCGACGGAGGGGAAGAAACCGAACCGCTCGTTAGCAGCAAAGCGTTCCGAGCCGTTGTAACCAAAGTTGGCTTCCAGGAAATAGCGACTTGCGTAGCCATAAGTAAGACGTCCTGCAAGACCCAAGTTGCGGTGCGGCATAAGCGCCTGAAAGTTGCTGTAATTGTTATCTCGCGATTCGCGGATTGTATAGACCAACATACCGGAAACGTTGTGGTTCTCGCCGATTTCCTTCGTGTACGACAGCGCGCTCTCGAAATACAGACTGCTCGTTATTTGCAGCGATATACCGCTTGTTTGCAGATAATCCGTGCCGGTATTAGGATTGATGGGCACAAGCATGTATTTGTCGCGGTCGAGGTAGGATTGCGTGGCGTAATAGAAGAAGGGCTGGTAGGAATTCTGGTTTTCGAGCATCGAGAAGCGGTTGACATTAAACATTCCTCTTATCGAAAGCCCTTCGGTGATAAAATTCAGATCCTGTTTCAGTTCAAACTGCGCCAGCATGCTTGAGCGGTGGTTTGACTTGTAACCTCTAAGCATGTCGGCGTAGGGATTCAGATAATCACCGCTGCCATAGTTTCCGAAGAGGATATGATTTGCATAAATCATCGCCTTCGAATCATCCGGCTCATAATAGGGCAGGAAGTAGGTAGGATTGGCATTACGCGCTTTCTTGTAGAGGTCGGAGCCGCCGTCGAGCGGACCGGCATAGTCGTCGAACGAGCCGTGCAGACGGATGATTGCTTCGGTCGTTTTGGATAGATTGACGTTAACGTTCGAGCGGAGCACATACCTGTCCACGTCGATGTTGTTATTGAAACTGTTGCGTTTATCGACGTTGATTATACCGTTGTCCTTCGAGTACGACGCGGCCACGTAATAGCGGGCTATAGTTCCGCCGCCGCTGATATTCATGTTGTAGCGATGGTTGATGGTGTAATCGTTGAAAAGCATGTTCATCCAATCTACGGTAGGATAGAGCACGGGGTCGAAACCGAGTTCGGTCTTGGCGATTTTCACTTCCGAGTAGGGCAGCATGGCCATCGGGTCGCGGGTAACGACTGCTTCGTTGTGAAGTTTCATGTAGGTGATGGGGTTGGCGAGGGCGACGTTTTCGGTGTTGGACGAATGCGACATCTCGGCTCGGAACTGAATCTTGACCGCGCCTTCGACGCCTTCGCGCGTTGTTACGAGTATAACGCCGTTAGCTCCGCGAGCGCCGTAGAGCGCCGTTGCGTTGGCGTCCTTCATGACCGAAAAGCTGGCGATATCATCAGCCGTAAGCCTTGCCAGGTCGCTCGATTCCATTTCTACGCCGTCGATAAGAATGAGCGGGTCTTTCTTGCCGGTGCCGAAGGTAGTTACGCCTCGGATAAAGAACTCGGCGTTATCGGCGTCAAGCCCCGGTTCGCCGCTGCGTTGATACGAAATCAATCCTGCGATACGTCCTGCCAAAGCAGTAGTCAGGTTGTTGGTCGGGATTTTGAGGTCTTTGGTGTTGAGGGTCGAAACAGAAGCTATGACGCTCTCTTTCTTCTGTTTACCGAAGGCCACAACCGTTACCTCGTCAAGTTCGTTAGGTTTGATTTGCAGCTGAATGTTGAACACTTTCTGCTCGCCAACCGGCACGATTGCCGTTTGGTAGCCGATGTAGTCAACTTCGAGCACGTCGGTCGAAGCGACGTCAAGCGAGAACTTGCCGTCCACGTCGGTGATGACGCCTCTTGTAGTGCCTTTGACCTTGATAGTCGCACCGGGCACGGTTTCGCCGATTTCGTCCGTAATCGTACCCGTTACGGTCTTGCGAGCCGGTTGCTGTTCCGGCGGCAGATTGCTGTCCTTTAGCCGGTCAGCGTCGGAGGCGCCGGCAATTTCGGCTTCATTGATTGCTTCGACTGCTTCGGCGGTACGTGTAGCGGTTAGCGCTGCTTCGTCGGCCTGACGAGGCGTGTTATCCGCAAACATGATGCTCGGAGTCGAGGCGATTGTCATTGCTAAAAAGCAGATTCCGATAAAATTAATGTTACATCTTTGCATGTTTTTAAGTATTGGTTAGTAAATTGATAAATAAAAAACTCGTTTCAGGTTGGATATAAAAAGAAGTCGCCGGACAGCTTTCGGGCAATCCGGTGTAGAAAAGAGCGGCCGGCCATAGTACAGCGTCCGCAACGATTCGTATAAGCCTTTAAATATGCTAAAATTAAGGGGCTGATTTCCCCCCCCCTTAACATTTGTTAAGGTTAGAGGAAGAATATTCCGTCCGGGTCCGGGATTAGCGGAGACGGAGTCGGGGTCGGCATGAAGATAAAAAAACAATACGTTCATCATAAAAAATACATCTAAGACGTTGCAAAGATAAATACTTTTTTTTAATCCTGCAAGTATATTAAGAAAAAAATCCGCAAAAAGGAAGATTATCTACGAAAGACATGAATAGTCCGCAGTTTATATCTACGGATTATGCTGATTGCAGGAATTGTCTGCCGGATGTATAAATTCTCCACAGATGTTACGGATGTTACGGATTCGGGGGATGAGCTTTTCAACCCCGGGGTTGAGCTTTTCAAACTCGAGTTTGAGCTCTTCAAACCGGAGTTTGAGCTCCTCAGAAATAGTTCTGAGCCGCTCAAAAGTATTTGTGGAGAAAACAGTTTTAAATCCGTGTAATCAGGGGAGGATAGCGGCTTAGATTTCTTCCAGGACAAAGTACTGATAGTCGCGGATTAGGGTTTGGAGGAAGATTTCGTCATCCGAAGGGGGGTCTATGGCGAGAAATTCGCGGACTTTGATAGATAAATGTGCTATGCGGCGGGTGCGGTTGACGTCGTTGCGCGTCAGGGTTTCGGTGATGGTGCTTACTTGCTCGAGGGACAGGTTCTCGGCCTGGAGATAGACGGGATGGTAGCCGCGGGTAAGGTGGTCGAACTCGTCGAGCGAGACGTGTATGCGTTTGTAATCCCTTTCCTTGATTACAACCGTGCCTGCGGCGAGGTCGCCAAGTCGCTGATTGTTCTTGTTCAGGAGGATTACAACTATTCCTGCCCACGAACAGTACACATCTATCAGTAAAAGCATCCATCTAAGGAAGTATCCGCCCAGCGTGGGGGTTGAACCGTCGCGCATTACTACGCGCATCCCGAAAGCCATCTTCCCCGGTGAACGTCCGCGGTTGAAAATCTCCCAGATCAGGGAGTAAAATACGGCGGGCAGCATCCAGATAAAGGCAATCAACAGTTCAATATCGTTTGAAGCTACATCTGTAAGCTGTACCTCTGATATGAAATAATAAAATCCCATCAAAAACACAAACATGATGATATAATCTATGATGCGGGCGAAGATTCGCTCGCCGACGCCGGCTGGAGTCTGCTCTATCTCTACGTACTGGCTGGTAATTATACTTGTCTCTGACATAAATTTTCTTGTTTTATCCTGCAAAGATAGTACTTTTGCAGAAATTATCATCAAAAAAGATTGATTTTATACTTGCGAAGAAATCCTTATCAACCAAATCCTCCAAATTCATCAACCTGAAACATTTCCCATCCTTCAAAATCAAAGTTTTTTACTATCTTTGCGGAAATTTATATCAGCAAAATGAAAGAAATTTCGTTTATTCGTCAGAATATTGACAAGTGGAAGTCCTTGCAGAAGGTTGTGGATGAGGTTGACAGGCACAACCCCGGTGAACTCGGAGATGCTTACACCGAGATTGCCGCCGATCTCTCCTTTTCGCGCTCGCATTATCCGAGTTCGCGAATCACTATCTACCTGAACAACCTTGCTTCGGCGTTGCACAATCACCTTTACAAGAGTCGCAGGGAATCTTATTCGCGCATCATCACCTTTTGGACGCGCGAGATACCCGAAACCATGTTTCACGCTCGCCGCGAGCTGCTTTACTCCTTTGCGATCTTTGTTGCAAGCGTGTTGATTGGCGTCGTCTCGACTTTGAACGATGATTCTTTCGTGAGACTGATTCTGGGCAACTCGTATGTTGACATGACTGTCGAGAATATCAACCAGGGCAGACCTGTGGACGTTTACGCCGGCATGCCGCCGATGGAAATGTTCCTTATGATTGCGTTCAACAACATCCGCGTATCGTTCATCATCTTTGTTTTCGGGCTTTTGACGGGCTTTATGACCGGCGTGGCGCTGTTTCGCAACGGCGTGATGGTAGGCGCGTTTCAGACCTTCTTCTTTCAGCACAATGCAGGTGTAGAATCGATGCTTGCGTTATGGTTGCACGGAACTTTTGAGATCTCCGCAATCATTGTTGCAGGAGCGGCGGGCTTTGCGCTGGGCAACGGATGGCTTTTTCCGGGTACTTATTCGCGCGGACATGCCTTCAGGACGGGCGCTAAACGTGGTTTGAAAATTATTGCAGGCCTTGTTCCCGTTTTCCTGCTTGCCGCATTCATCGAAAGTTATCTCACTCGGCATACCGAGTATCCCGTTGCAATTCGCATGGCCATCATCATATTTTCGGCCGTGTCTGTAGTATATTATTCTCTTGTATTACCAAAATTTACAATCAAAACTGGAAAAGAAAATCGAATTTTATCGTCGGCGCACGTTCTCCGAGAAACTGAACGCCACCTTTGACTTCATACGCCAGGGTTGGAAAGTACTTTTGAAGTACACTTTTTACTTGATCATGCCTGTTTGTCTCGTGCAGACCTACGCCATGAACTCTTTCATCGGCTTGACGCTGACGGGAGGCGCGTCTGAGGCTATCGTCGAGTTTGCCGTCAGCTACGGAATACTGATTATTTGCATGATGACAGGCACGGCGCTGCTTTCGAGCATGGTTTACGCCATGATGACGGCCTACAACCAGAGAGAGAACGGCCTTCAGGGGCTTGTCTTTGCCGATTTCAAGGAACCTCTTGTCACAAACTTCTGGCGCATCTTAAAAGTGGCGCTTTTTATGTTCCTTATTTACCTTGTGGTAATCGGGCTGGCGGTTTTGATAGCTACGACGGTTTCGCCCTGGTCGCTTCTGCTCACGATTCCCATCATTCTGGTCGCGATGTGCGCTTTAGTTGTCATCGCGATGATAATTCCGGTCTATCTGTTTGAAGAAATAGATTTGATTCCTGCTCTCAGAAAGGCGTGGAAGCTCGGTCTGGCAACTTTGGGTGGGATGATTGGGCTGATCATTGTGATTTCGATAATTTCGTCCGTGTTTCAGACGGTAACCATGATGCCGTGGTACATTTTGACCGTGATTGGCGGGATTATGACGACCGTGCAGGAAAGTTCGATGGCAAATTCGGTCGGGTACAAGTTTGCGCTTTTCATTTTAGGTCTGGTACAGTCCTACGGCATGTATGTTTCGTCGATTATGGGCGTTGTAGGGCTTGCTTTTCAGTATTTTCATGCACGCGAGAAGGTCGAAGGAGTTACGATTGAATCTAACATCGAGAATTTTAAGGAGCTGTAGCAGATGATCTTGCAGGACACCATCATTTATGATATAAAAAAGATTGCAGAATATCAATCTAACGGCGCTTATGCCTACGAAGAGCAGCTGAGGATGCCCGAACAGACGCTTTTCGAGATGATTGCGATGTGGTTCAACCGCCTGTTGAACACAATCTTCAGCGGTCGCATAGAGCGCGAAGTTACCACGCCGATAATGATAGCGCTTTTCATCGCGATAGTCCTTGCAGCGCTGTATTTTCTGTACAAAAAGCGTCCCGAGCTGTTCCTGCGCAAGAAAAAGACCGCCAAACTTCCCTACGAGGTTGAAGAAGAAACTATTCACGGCATAGATTTCGACCGTGAGATAGCTTCGGCGCTAAATCATGGCGACTATCGGCTGGCGATTCGCTATGTCTATCTGCAAACCCTGCGATTTCTATCTGACGGAGGCCTTATTGACTGGCAAATCCACAAGACGCCGACCGAATATCTCTACGACATGAAAGCCGCCGCCCTCAAACCCGACTTTCGCCGCCTTACATATCATTTTCTGCAAGTCCGCTACGGCAATTATCCCGCCACAGTCGAACTGACAGACCTTATGCGCGGCCTCCAAAGCGACATGATTAACTTGATGAAAGGGCAAAAAGGATGAAAGCAGGCCGTCTGTATGTTCTGGTGATGTGCATTTTTGTTGCGCTGGTCTTTATTTCGGATTTATACTCCCCGCACAAGTTTTCGTGGGAGCAGACTTTCGACAAACACAGTCACGAACCCTTCGGTTTATATGTTTCGGACGATGTTTTATCGACCTCCGTCGCCGGTTACACGGTCGTGGACTCGACGCTTCCCCAGATTTACGAGTCAGACTCCCTTGCCGCGCCACGTTCCTTCCTGATTATCGAAAAAGACATTACAATGAGCGAAACCGACGTCGCCTGTCTTTACCGGATACTGCATCAGGGCAACAAAGTGATGCTGTGCACGAGTTACATGCCCCCCCGATTGTCCGACAGTATCAACATCTCGAGCAGCAGCTCATATCATATTTCAATCGACAAATACATCCGTCAAGATTTATCGCGCGACACGATTTATTATGGCTCTAACATCATCCATCCCATCGCTCAGTACAGCGTTTATCCTCAAATGCACGACTCATACCTTACATTAAGCAGAACTTATTCCGACTACAAAGAAGTTTCGGAGAATGCTTCCGAAGAAGATAATGAGGATAATGATGAGGAGGAAGAAGCTATTTCGGATGATGATGTAAAATTTATTTCGGAAGATGATTCTGCCGGCGATGATACGACTGTCGCCGGTAGGGGCGACCCTTGCGGTCGCCCTTTATCCGACTATTACGACGAAAACACTTCCGAAGATGAAGAAGACGACGCCACCCTACACCGTAACGACGCCGACGAAGAAGACATTTCAGCCGCTATTGATGACGCATATTCACATTTAAAAGAAGCGCCCATCAATTGCGACTCATTCGAGGTAATAGTTCGTGACGACGACAACAATCCGTTAGCCGTCCGGGCATTTATCGGCCGCGGCGAGCTGATAATCGTCTCCAACCCCCTGATGTTCACAAACTACGGCATCCTCGACCGTCAGAACGCATCCTACGCATTCCGTTTACTCAACTATCTGGACGATTTACCCATCTCGCGCGTCGAAGCCTACGGTTATCACACCGACGCACCCCTTACCCCGATGCGATATATCCTCTCCGTAGCCCCGTTGCGATGGGCGTTTTACACGACGATAGCCCTGATAATCTTTTTCATGATATTCACCGCCCGCAGACGTCAGCGAATCATACCCGTCGTCGTTACTCCGCCAAACCGCACCCTCGCATTCATGCAACTTATCTCAAACCTTTACTGTCAGAAGCACGACAACGCCGAGATTCTCCGCATGAAATACACATATTTCTGTTCCACAGTCAAAAATCAAACCTCCGTTGACCTGCAAACCCTCCACTACGACTTATCTGCCGCTTCCAATCCCCAAAACCACACCGGAATAGACTCCTACGACATTCAACGTCTCGCCGAGAAGACCGGACTGCCACCATCAGACCTTGAAAATCTACTTTTACACATCCGCGTAGCAATTTACAGTTCAACCATTGACGACCGCAACCTCTGCCGTTACCTCGACGAGATGAAGCGCATCGAACTAAGCCTGTAACCATCCCCAATCCATGTTTTCACAGAATAAACATAATTAGCATAATTCACAGAATGCTACGTAACAGCACGCAGATGACGCAAATTTTACAGATTTATGCAGATAATGCTAAAACGCGGATATAAATCACCCAAAAATCACCGTATATCATTCAAAAATCACAACAAACATTTACAATTTCGCCACAAAATCCCCAAAAGTAAGAATGAATGTTAATGAATTCACGGTATAATTTGCAAAAGAAAGGGCAAATCAGATCCGGCGCACGGTTTATTTTGCAAAAGAAAGGGCAAATCAGATCCGGCGCACGGTTTCTTTTGCAAAAGAAAGGGCAAATAAGATTTCAGATTGCTTCATTGCGAGGTACGAAGCAATCTAAAATCTTGGAATTACTGCGTATTACAAAACTTTTATGTACTTTTGTAACTCATTTTAATTCAAAAAAGATATGAAACGAGTGATTTATTTATTTGCGGCAGTTGCTTTGACAGTTGCCATGACCGCTTGTACTAACACGGCT
>JAITNE010000142.1 GCA_031290635.1 Tannerella sp.
CTGCAAAGATTTCAGCACGTCGGATACTATAAGGAAGTTGGCGTCGGGTCCGGGAGATGTGAAGCTCCGGCTTCGCACGCTCTCACTCTCTTTTGAGATAACGAAGCTCCGCACACCTCTCCGATACAGTTCATCTATATACCGATGTCCGTCATTAGTTTGAGTTTTGAGTGCAAAGAAGACACTTGTTTCCGGGAAGTACAGCGACCGGCTATCCGTCAACAGATGATCTACGACGCCATCATTCCTGATGTAGCTTTCAGCGCTTATGATTTCAGATATTTCGCTTACAGAATATTTCATATTATATCTTTTGGGTGATGTTTATTTAGGATGATGTTATTTAGGATGATGTTATTTTGTGATAATGGTTCCCGTCATTGCGAGGCACGAAGCAATCTAAACGCTGATACATATCTGCGGATATTTATCTTTCAACTGTTGAACCTTCGCCCTCGTATATTCCAAGAACATCTTATAAGAATCAGCCGAGCTGTTGAATACCTTATGATTCATTGCTCTGTTTATCTCTTCTACCTCCTTGATGATAGCCTTTGTTTCATCGCTCATGTAGCTCTCGCAGAACCGTTCCCAAACATAATCAACAGCCACAGCCGTCGGATGCAGCATATCATCAGCATAAAACCTGTAATCTCTCAACTCGTCCATCATTATCTCATACGCAGGAAAATAACTCGTCCTGTCGGGAAACCTCCCCACAATCTCCTGAATCGCAAGTAACAATATCGCCTTACTTATCCGGTTCAGATGAGCGCCGTCCTTCAGATGACGAACAGGACTGACTGAGAAGACAATCTTCAACCCCTCTCTCAGCCCTTCAATCAGCGCCGACCATTCCCCGACTATCTCCTCCACCGTCAGACGCTCTCCGACAAACTCCGAAGCCGGTATCTTATGACAGTTAGCCACCGTTTCGCCGCCGTTCTTGAGTCTGTAAACATCCGCCGTACCGAATGTAATCAGCAGATAAGACAGCTTGCCGAATCCTTCGACCGCCGTCCTCAGAGCCGCATTTATACCTTCCAGACATCGCTCCGCCGAAGCATCCGAAAATCTTCCGTGATGCAAGAAACTGTGGAACAGTCCGTCATGCCGTCTCAGGTCTTTTTCCGTGAATACTCTCGGCTCAGCCTGCGACATCATCCGACACGCCGCCGCCACCGAAGCCGGATTATACATCGCTCCAAAAGGATTAACTTCGACGTTGAAGCGGCATTCCCTCATCTTAGCCCCGATATTGTCGGCAAAGCATGAGCCGACAAACATCATACGGTCACTGTAACCGATCTTGTACGGCGACTTTTCAACATCAACCACTGTAGAATATTTTATCATATCTTCAAGAGTCATTTTGCCCGCAAAGATAATTAAAATCCCTATATTTGCAGCAAATTATATACGTATGAAAACTAAATTATTACTGTTTATTACGAGCGTTTACCTCGTAGGATTATCAAGTTTGTCGGCGCAGGGCACTTCGGCTGAGACACTGCAATCGCTGGCGCAAAAGTTCAAGTCCCCAAGCGACGATTACCGTCCGCACGTGTGGTGGCACTGGCTGGGCAGCAACTTCCGCAAGGAAGGCATCACCAAAGACCTGGAAGCCATGAAAGAAGCCGGCGTCGGAGGCGCTACCATCTTCAACATCGCCTCGTCGGTACAAAATTCTCATGCACCGATGGAAAACAACCCCTGGCCTGAACAGACTTTCCGCAGCCCGGCATACTGGGACGCCATCGAACACGCGGCAAAGGAAGCCGACCGGCTTGGATTGATACTCGGTCTGCACGGTACGCCCGGCTACTCCACGACCGGCGGCCCCTGGATTACCGAAGAACGCGGCATGAAAGCCGTCATCAGCAGCATAACTGCTTTGGATGCAACCGGCAGCGACGTCAGCCTGACGCTTGCCCGTCCGGAACTGCCTGACTTTACCGGCTACGACCACAGCTATACCCCCGGCTACAAACCTTGGAAGGCGCATCTTTACTGGGATATTGCCGTGATGGCTGTGCCTGATAAACCTGATGTTACGGTCGAGGACGTCATGGATATATCGCCGTTTATGAATAAGGACGGACTGCTGCGATGGACGCCTTACGCCGGCAAATGGCTTATCTACCGCTACGGCTATGCCCCTACCATGTCGCACCCTCACCCCCTGCCCGACGACATCATCGGCAAGGCTTGGGAAGTAGATAAGATGAGCCGCGAAGACAATATCTATCATTGGACACAGCTGCTTGAGCCGCTCAAAGAGCATATCGGCCGATATTTCGGCAAGTCGTTTACATATATTTGGGTTGACAGCTACGAGTCCGGCTATCAGAGCTGGACGCCGCGCTTCCGCGAAGAATTTATCCGTATCAAGGCTTATGACCCTGTGCCCTGGATTGCTTATTATCAATTCATCACAAAGAAAGAAATTGATTGCCACTTCACCGCCTGGTCAAGTCCCAAGTTTGAAGCCGACCAGCCCGACTTGAAGATTTTTATCAAGGATTATGACGATGTAGTGAACCGTCTCTTTACCGACAACGGCTGGCAGGTAGCCCGCGAGATGCTGCACAAATACGGCCTGAAACTGTATTGGGAGCCTTACGGCGGACCTTTCAGTACTTACGAAGGCACGGCTCTGTCGGATATTCCGGTGAATGAATTTTGGTCCGGCTCCGACCGTATAGGCAAGAACTATTCTATGGAACAGGCGGCTGTAGATTACAACAAACGCATTCTCGCCGCCGAAGCCCTGACCGGCAGCCCCGACAACAGCAATTACACCGAAGACCCCGCATGGCTCAAACATCCTGTTGACGGTGGATTTGCCGTTGGATACAACCTCTATTACCTGCATCATTGGGTACATCAGCCCTTCGACGACCGCTACCAGCCCGGTATGGGAATGGGTTGGTGGGGCACGCATTTCAGCCGTTTCCAGACGTGGATACATCCTGCAAAGGCATTTTTCACCTACCTTGCCCGCTGCCAGATGTTGCTACAACAAGGTTCGCCTGTGGCTACAAACAATTATTCTTCCCACCGTAGGACGCCCGAAGCTGAAATATTCTTCGTCCTTAACCCCAGAAAAGAGACGGTAAAAACATATCGTTTCCCTGTGAAAGACCGTATTCCCCAGCTGTGGGATCCTTACCTTGGAACCGTCAGCGAAACAAACACATGGCGACAGGCAGGCGATTCGACTTTCATCGACCTTAACCTTCTGCCCGACCGGACTATGATAGTTGTCTTTCCCTATCACGTGAATCACAAATACGCCCTCTTGCCCGCAAAAGAGATAATCTCGGAAACGCCTGCAGAGATAACAGGCGCATGGGATGTAGCCTTTCAGCCTAAATTAGACAAGCCTTTCAGCCGCAAACTCTCGCAACTAATTGATTTCAGCCAAACGAACGACAATGCTTTGAAGTACTTTTCCGGCACTGCAACCTATAAGAAAACGATTCAAATCAACGCTTCCGACTTGTCCGACAACAAGCGCATTGTCCTTGATTTAGGTGAACTTGAGGATATTGCCGAACTTGAAATCAACGGCAACAGCGCCGGCGTACTCTGGGCTAAGCCCTACAAAGCCGACATAACGCCTTTCCTGAAACGCGGCGTCAACAAAATCGCCATTTCCGTTACTACTAACTGGGCAAACCGCTTGATTGGCGACGAACAGTATGAAGCCGACTTTGAATGGGGAAGCGACCAGGGCGACAGAGGACGCGCAATGAAATCTTTTCCCGAATGGTTCTTGAAGAATCAGGCTCGTCCCTCGCAAGGACGCAAAACATTCAATCTCTGGTACTATCACCGCAAGGATTCGCCGCTACAACCCGCCGGATTGTTTGGCCCCGTAAAACTAATCAAACAAAATACGAATTGAGAATTGAGAATTGAGAATTGAGAATTGAGCACGCAGAACTTGTTCCGCCTTTGCGGAATGACGCAGATAATCATGATTTACGCAGATAATGCTCGTACCGGGAGGTATAAAGCTCCAGCTTTATACGCACATCGCATCCCCGTCAGGGAATGTATTTACAGAATTTGCAGAATTTGCAGGATTTACAGACTGCTTGGCATATCGAAATCAAGACGGCGCATCCCCGTCAGGGGATTCATATCAATAGAAAACGTAATAACACACACACCTTTAATCCCCATCGGGGATTCACATTAAATATCTGCGTCATTCCGCAAAATCCGCGTCATTTCGCAAAGGCGGAACAAGTCCTGCCTGTCCCTCATCGCGTGTCGCACATCCGTCAGGCAATTGACTGCGTCGAACGTTGTTTCGTGCAATTCGTGGACAACTCCTTATCGCTTGTCGCACATGTCAAATCATCGCATGTCGCACATTTCCGTTCCCCAGAGGAACAAAGCAATCTATATCATCCTTGCAACTAAAGGAGAGATAAGGCTTTCTTAGGTAGATATTATTATTTCTTAGGTAGATATTATCCTTTCTTAGGTAGATATTATCCTTTCTGATGAAGACATTATCCTTTCTTAGGTAGATATTATCCTTTCTGAATAAAACAGAGATAATAACAAATTTATTATTACCTTTGCCGCTCTAAAGAGAAAACAAAATGAAATATAAGTTGAGTACAACACATCACGCGTTTAGGACAACACGTAACGCGTTTAGGACAACGCGCAACGAGTTTAGGACAACACGCAACGCGTTGAGGACAACGCGTAACGCGTTTAGGACAACACGCAACGCGTTTAGGACAACGCGCATCGCAGAAAGATGTTCAAACGTCGCAGAAAGGCTGCCAAACATCGAAGAAAGATTTTTAAATAGATGCTCATTTCAGCCTGTGGCTTGAAAATTTAATCAACTGTATTGAAGAGAATATTATC
>JAITNE010000235.1 GCA_031290635.1 Tannerella sp.
GAATATTACAACGAACCGTACTTCCGGCTTGACTTCCGGAAAGGCCGCTTAATCCGTGCAACCGTCGTTACAAGCATGTCAGAGTGAAATCCTGACTTCCCCTGGTTTTGGCGCAAAGTTACGGCTTTTATTTGAATTAGCCGTATTTTTATGCCAATATCTTCTTATTTCACTTTCTTGAGCTTGGCGTATTTCAACAGCAAAGTTTTTACGCCGGAGTTGGCGAACGAAATCACTGCTTTGGCATTCTCGTTTTTGCCTTCGAGGGTGAGTATCTCGCCTTCGCCAAACATCGTGTGGATAACCCTGTCGCCTGTACTTAAAGCTCCTATCGACTGCAGTTTGTCCGATGAAGACGATGACGGCGACGGCGAGGACTGTATAGTGCCCGATGAAGATGTTGACCTGACCTTATCCCACGATGATGATGACGGCGAGCGGGATGACGAATAGGAAGCGGTCGTCCGTCCATACCCATGCGAGGGCAGTTCGATTTCGCCGGCTATGTCGATATATTGCGCTTCGATGTCTTCGAGGAAGAAACTTGGCGAGGCGCTGTTAGTTTGTCCGTTGCGGAAGCGATTTTGAGCGAAGGTGATGATGCAGTTCTCCTGCGCACGGGTTATGGCTACGTAAAACAGCCGCCGTTCTTCCTCAACAGCTCGCGGACTGTCCATGCACATCCCCGAAGGAAATAAATCGTTCTCCATGCCGACTATGAAAACGTTGCGAAACTCAAGCCCTTTCGCCGCATGAACGGTCATAAGCGAAACCTTGTCGGCGTTTTCGTCGCGGTCGTTGTCCTGGTCGGTGATAAGCGCCACTTCCATCAGGAAATCCGTCAGCGAAACCGTCTCCAAACCCTGCTCAAGGCGCATAGTAACAAATTGGTTGATTGCGTTGAGCAACTCCTGCACGTTCTGCAAGCGACTTATCCCTTCGACCGTGCTGTCGTTATATAAAACATCCCGGACGCCGCTTTCCTTGATGACCGTTGTGGCTATCTCGACCGCCGTAGCCGTGCGGTTTTCCTCGACAAAACCTTCAATCAAGCGGCAGAACAGCGAAATCTTATGCTCCGTGCCCTTGCTTGTCGCCAAACGGTATGCCGACGGATTCGAGATGACCGCCCACAAACTCACGTCCTCAGCCACAGCCGCCGCTTGCAGCCGGTCGAAGGTCGTGCCCCCAATCCCGCGCAGAGGATAGTTGATGATGCGCTTCAAAGCCTCCTCATCCTTTGGATTGATGATGACGCGCAGATATGCGATGACGTCCTTGATTTCCTTGCGCTGATAGAACGACTGCGCACCATAAACCCTGTACTTTATCGTGCGGTTGCGCAAAGTCTCTTCCAGCACGCGCGACTGTGCATTCGTGCGGTACAAAATCGCAAAGTCCGAGAACGAATAATCATTATAATGTATCATATCCATGATTTTGGACGACACCATATAAGCCTCGTCATAGTCGGAATAAGCCGATACAAGGCTTAGTTTGCTGCCTTTTTCCTTCTCGGAATAGACGGTCTTGTGAATCTGCTCCTTGTTTTTGGTGATGAGACTGTTTGCAGCATCGACAATGTTCCGGGTAGAACGATAATTACGCTCTAACTTGAACACGCGGCATGTCGGATAATTGTCCTGAAAACGCAGCATGTTGTCGATGTTAGCGCCGCGAAAGGAGTAGATGCTCTGGGCGTCGTCGCCAACCACAAAAACGTGCAGATGATTCTCGCACAAACGTTTTACAATCAGATGTTGAGCCAGGTTAGTGTCCTGATACTCGTCAACCAGCACGTAGCGAAACTGCTCCTGATATTTGTGCAACACCGTCGGATGGTCGCGAAAGAGGATATTAGTCTGCAACAGCAGGTCGTCGAAATCCATCACCCCCGCATTATAGCAACGAGCGCTGTAACGCTGGTAAATCTCGCCCGTAAGAGGAATTTTAGAACGATAATCATAATCGCGGAATCCTTTTTCCTGGATGTATGCCTTGCTCGTTACCAAACCGTTCTTGGCGTTAGAAATACGGTTCTGTATAACGCCGGGGCGATATGTTTTTTCGTCTAACTGCATCTCCTTGATAATAGATTTAATCAGACTTTTCGAATCATTAGCGTCATAAATCGTAAAGTTGGAATCGTAACCGATATGCTGAGCCTCACGACGCAGGATGCTGCAAAAAATCGAATGAAAAGTACCCATCCAAAGATAGCGCGTAACGTACTCGTCGGTAATGGCAGCCAGACGTTCCTTCATCTCGCGGGCGGCCTTGTTAGTGAAGGTCAGCGCGAGGATGCTGTGCGGCTGGTAACCGTTCTGAAGCAAATGCGCTATCTTGTAGGTAAGCACGCGGGTCTTGCCCGAACCTGCGCCGGCAACTACGAGCGAAGGTCCATCATCATAAAGCACAGCCTCGCGTTGAAAATCATTCAGTTCCAAGAGATAATCTTTCATACTCAAAATTTAATAAATGAATAATTATAGCCTTCGTCACTGCGAAGGAGCAGGCGCCGAGCGCTCAAATCAATAATACTAAACGAGCGTTGAGGACCGTTCGGCGCTTCAGGTTTCACGTTCGCCCAATCCGTCGGCCAGTCGTACAGGTCGGTATATGCCATATTCAGCATCTCGACAGATAAAATATCGTCGGTCTGCTTCTTAAAACCATACAGCAGGATATATGTGTCTTCCTGCGGACGATATATTTGCAGGGCAAATATCGACTGCGACTGAAAATTATACCACACAGTGTCAACCGCCTCGACCCTGCCGTTGCGCTCAACAGTCTTCAACTGCCACTTGCCCTCAAGCTGCGAAGGTATCCTGCCCTCGCACGAAACCATCACCGCAAGTGCAACAGCTAAAACCGAAACAGTATGCAGCGCACGTCCTGCCATGATATATAAAACCGAAATCCATCTCATATCTGTTTATTTAGTATTATAAATTTTCATACAACAATTGCGGCAATCGAACTCAAGCCGCAAACGATTGTCGCCATGCGAGAGATAAAAAGGCTCGCGACAGGGCGATTGCGTCTTATGGTGAACGGGACACCAGCCCAGACTGTATTTCAGGCAGTGCCTGGCAGTCATCACCGCAACGTCCTCGCGAGGAGCTTCCTCAAATGCCGGCTCTACAACTTCGACGCCATGCCGACGGTAAAATTCTACTGCTTCACGATTATAAACATTAGCGGTATAATCCGGCTTCGACGTCGGATAAACTACCGCCCGGTCATACTCCGAATGTTTGACGTAGAGACGGTGGTAACGTATCCGGCGGACAGTAACAAGTCGCTCTAAAACCTCGCGTCGCATCTCGCTCAGAAGCGACGAAGGTACGAAATAATTATCTTTCCCGCAAATGATTATTTCAAGCGCCTCAAACGGAGTATCGCCTGACTTGCTTAATTGCCGGCGTATGTTGTCTGCCTGAGGCTTGCGGGCAATCTCCTTGCCGAACGGCCGCAGGATGATAGCCCGCGCATCGGTTTCGTCGGTCGCAGTGAGGGCAAATCCTTCGGGATAATCCCCCCACTCCATCCGTACAGCTATCCTGCGCTCGGCAGATGGCCTGGATAATATAGTTTCAAACTCATGGTCATAATTACGGAATAAAAGAGTTTTAGGTTGAGGCAAATGAAACTGCTTCGGAGGAATTTGAGGCAAGTGAGATGTCTGCTGTTTTTGCTGAGTTTGCTGCGTCATCTGCTGCGGATATATTCGATTAGCCTCCGCGCGATTCACCCGAAAGCCTTCCAACTCGCCGTGCGCATTGAAAAACGCAAGTCCGTCGCCATTGTGCACAGGCTTCAATCCAGCCACAGTAAAAGTATTTCCCTTGATTTCCTTAACCCTGCCTATCGCCTCGCCTACCGACTTGGGAGTATCAAACGAAGTAATCTCAATATCCCGCCCGTGCAGAAAACAGGTCGTAAAACCGCGATTGAACGACTTCGCCGGTTGAGGACTGAATGTGTATGCAGAGCGACCTGTCGAAGCCCGATAATATGCCGGATCGGCAGCAAAGATGGCATCCAAACGCTGACGGTAATATGCCGTGATATTTTTGATATACGACATATCTTTCAATCGCCCTTCTATCTTGAACGACACTACGCCTGCCCGCATCATCGCTTCGAGGTCGTCGGCACAGTTCATATCTTTTAAAGAAAGATAATGCTTGTCTGCGCCAATCTTCTGTCCATCGGCGTCAAGCAGTGAATACCGCAAACGGCAGCATTGTGCGCACTCTCCGCGGTTGGCGCTACGTCCGTTGAGAGCGGCGCTAAGGTAGCATCGACCGCTATAACTAACGCACAACGAGCCATGCACAAAAGCTTCGAGCCGAGCCTGCGGCACAGCCTCCGAGATTGTCTGTATCTCATTTATTGTCAACTCGCGAGCAAGAACTATCCGGCTAAAACCTGTCTC
>JAITNE010000071.1 GCA_031290635.1 Tannerella sp.
GCTGACAGGGCTTAAACCGTTCACAAAATACTACGTGAAAGCTTACGTTACAAATACTTTCGGCGTCTTTACCGGCGGGGTCGATTCTTTAATTACAAGAGACGGTCTGCCGCTGGTAGGAGCAATCAGTATTAAGGATTTAGGATACACGAATGTAACTTTGACTTCTTCAGCCTCAAACAACAGCGATGAAACGGTCGAAATCATTGAAAGAGGCTTTTATTGCTGGTCGTCAATCCCCAGCGATACCATTATCAAATGTGGCACAGGCACGGGAGCGTTCGAAAAGATAATCTCCAACCTTGTCGCTCAACGGGAATATTTTGCGCGTCCGTATGTGATAAGCAATCTGAGGTCAACCGACACTATCTTCGGCAACCCCGTCTCGTTCTACACTAAGACCGATGTGCCTACCGTAAGCACCGAACCCGTTACCAATATTCAGAATGGAAGCGCCATCGTCAAAGGCCTTGTCGTCAATCAAGGCATGACCACAGTTACGGCCTCCGGTATCTGCTGGTCAACAACCAATCCTTTGCCGCTACTTTCGGATCAAGTCTTGCCCCTCGCACTTGACGCAAGCAACGCTTTCACCGGCTATTTAAACGGGCTTAGCGGCGGAACTACTTACTATGTACGCGCCTTTGCTACTAATTCCGAAGGTACTGCATACGGCAATACGGAACAGTTTACTACACCGTCAGTCTTCACGTTGCTGGCGTCCTTCCCCGGCGCTACACGACGGCCTAACTCGACGGCCTACACTATGACAACTAACGGAAGTACGCTCTTCCTTCTGTGTGGAGATCTTGGCGCTAACTATACCGACGAATTGTGGGCTTACTCGGTAAGCGCCAACTTGTGGGAACAGCGCAAGCCCTTCAAGGGGAGCGTCAAGGGAGCTAAATGGCAAACCGCTATCGGCTACGGTAATGGTTTCTATGTCTATGGCGGAGTCGATTTTGACGACACAGGCATTTCCGACCTCTACTACTATAATGCAACCGATAATGACTGGGAGGTAAAGACTAACATCTCAGGCGATACGCTGCGAATCGATACCATGTATAATTCAGTCGGATTCAACTACAGTAACGGTTTCTATCTGTTCGGCGGCAAGAACTATGCGGCTACGGATACAGTCAAAAACGATGCGTGGAAATTTTATCATGACGCCAGAGAATGGCATAAGTTAAACGAGTTCCCTGTCAAACAGTATGGTGGCGTCGCCGCCTATATCGATGGCATAGCCTACGTCGGTATGGGTAAAGATGATGCTAATATTTGCAACAGCCGGATATGGGCAGGCATCGACCAACTTAACGATACTATCGACTGGACGCTTAAAACCACTTGTACGATTTACACAGGCGGCATACTGACCGGAGTCGCTTCCAATGCTGCACACTCCATCTATATGATTGACGAGGACTTCTATATTCTTGAATATAATACAATCACGAACGTCTGGAGAAAAAAATCCCGTCTCCCCGAACACACAGGCATCTATTGCATGTACGAAATCGGCGGATCGATTTATATCGGCACATACCGGAACGCATTCTACAAATACGAGCCATCATGGGACAACTAATTAATGAAAGATGATTATAAAGATAGTAAACAAGTCGCATCATCCGTTACCTCAATATGCTACCGTAGCCTCAGCGGGAATGGATATTCGCGCAAACCTCGAAGAGCCGGTAACTCTCAAGCCGCTTGAGCGCAAACTTATTCCAACAGGACTTTTCATCGCCTTGCCCGAAGGTTTTGAGGCGCAGATGCGGCCACGCAGCGGACTTGCTATAAAGCATGGCGTAACGCTGCTGAACACGCCGGGCACTATCGACGCCGATTATCGCGGCGAGATAGGTATTATTCTCGTCAACCTCTCCGCAGAACCATTTGTAATCAATGATGGAGAACGGATTTGCCAGATGATTATAGCATCCTTTTCGCAGGTCGAATGGCAGCCCGAAGAGCAGCTTGACACGACCGAACGGGGAGCAGGAGGTTTTGGACACACAGGAAAAAATTAAACCTATGACACACAAGACAACACATAAACTCATTATTAATTGCATCGCGCTGATTGGCGTGATGCTAACTATTCATAGCATCCGCGCCGAAGAAGTTGCCGAAGAAGTCGTAAAACAACGACTTAGTCCGTCGGAACAGCGCAAGTTCGACTATTTCTTTTACGAGGGCGTCAAGTTAGACAATTCCGGCAAGTATGACGCCGCTTTCGACATGTTCAAGCACTGCCTGGAGATTGATTCTACTTCTTCAGCCGCCCTCTACGAGCTGTCGTCGTTCTATATTCAACTCAACAATCCCGAAGCCGCCGTAAGGTTGATGAAGAAGTGCATCCTGTATGCGCCCGACAATCAGGAATACCACAACATCCTTGCTACCCTGCTATTCAACACCGACATGTTTGGCGAGGCTGCCGACGAGTATGAGATATTAGTAAAAGCATCCCCCGAAAAAGCCGAATTAAACATCTATCTGGCCGAATCATACACCCGCATGGGAGAGATAGGCAAAGCCATTGAAACTTATGACTACCTCGAAAATATTATGGGTATGCGGGATATTATCTCGATGGAGAAATATCGACTTTACATGTTATTGGAACAGCCCGACGAGGCGTTTAAGGAGCTTGAGAAGCTTGCCGACAAGTTCCCGATGGAAGCTCGTTTCCCAATAATAATCGGCGACAACTACCTGAAACAAAACAATGATGCAAAAGCTCTGCTATATTACCGTAAAGCATACGACATAGATCCTCAGTCGCCCTACTATCCGGTCTCGATGGCTAACTATTTCGAGAAGCAGGGGCTAAGGGATTCGGCTAAGGTAGAAATCAATAAAGCTCTTGTTAATGAGCGGTTGGACGTCGATACCAAGATTGCTATTCTGGCTCGATTCTTTCAGCTCTCGTCGCAGGACGTCGAAAGCGCCAACACACTTTTTCAGACCCTGCTTGAGCAGCATCCCGACGAGATGCGGCTGAAATTGGCTTATGCCGAATTTCTTGCACGTCAAGGCAAGATTGACGAGGCACGTTTTCAATACAAATTGATAACCGAAAGCGAGCCTGACAACCTTATCGCGTGGCAATATTACGTAAGCATCTCGTTTAAGACCGAAGATATGGACGAAGTAATACACATCTGCGAGAAAGCGCAGGCAATCTTTCCCGAAACCGCCGATTTTCATTTCTATCTCGCGATAGCATATTCGCAGAAAGGCGATTATCGCAAGGCTATCGAAACGTTGTTCGTCGCAATATCCATGGCGCCGGCTGAAAACACGCCTTTTATTTCGGATTTGTACGGTCAGCAGGGCGATAACTATTTCAGATTGAACGAAATCGACAAGGCTTTTGAGACATACGAAGAAGCTCTCAAGTATAATGACAAGAATATTTCTGTTTTGAACAATTACGCTTACTATCTTTCACTGCTCAAGCGCGATTTGGCGAAAGCCGAACGCATGAGCGCCATCTGCGTCAAGTTAGAGCCTGACAACGCTACATACATAGATACCTACGCCTGGATTTTCTTTGTTCGCGGAAATTACACCTTAGCCAAAATCTATATCGAGCAGGCAATCTCCAAAGATTACACCAAGAGTGCGGAGTTGCTCGACCATTACGGCGACATACTTTTCTTCGCCGGCGACAAGGACAAAGCCCTTGATCAATGGATTAAAGCCAAAGAAGCCGGCAAGAAGAGCAAAACCTTAAACAAAAAGATTGAAGAAAAAACATACTACGAAGAGACCGAAGAAGAATTGTTTAACAACACGAACAAAACTACTGATGAAACATAATTGTTGTACCGCAGTTTGCGCCGTACTGTGCACTGTTTTGCTGACAACCTGCAAAACTGCCACAACCGGACTTGCAACCGAAACCGCAGCCATGAAATCTGAGGAAGCCCTGTTTGCATCCGTCCTCAACAACTCCATTAAGTTCAACACCCTGTCTGCGCAGGTGAAATTCGATTACAAATCAGGCGAAAAATCACTTAGTGCGAAAGCTCAAATCAAGATGATTGCCGACGAGCGACTGCTTTTGTCCGTTCAACCCTTGGGTTTCGAGATTTTGCGAGTTCTGATGACAAACGACAGCATCTTCCTTATCGACCGCCTCAACAAACGTTACATGACCGACAGCTACGAACATCTGAAAGGCGAAACCCGTCTGGACTTCACCTTCCAAAACTTTCAGGCGCTACTTACAAACCACATTTTCATGCCCGGCAGCGACCGCCTTACCGCCGGCAGTTTCAAACATTTCGCCGCCGAAGCGACCCCCCGCGCCGCCGTTTACACCGTTAACGACGACACGGATTTGGACTACACTTTCGTCGCCGACCTCAACGAACGCCTGCTTTCAACGCGCATCGAAAACCGGCAAAAACAATATTCACTCCTTTGGAACTACGACAAATTCGACAACATCGACGGCCAAAGCTTCCCATCCGAGATGAACATACAAATAACCATCGACCAGACCACAAACATCCGCACTACATTACACTTCACCCGTACCGAAATTGACCTTCCGCTGAAGGCCGACTTCACAATTCCATCGGGATATCAACAAGTAACCGCCTCACAACTATTCAAATCACTATGAAAACCTTCTTCAGCATCATCTTTTTATACAGCACAATCATAAATATCACGGCACAGTCGAAGATAGATTTACTTTCAGTTCAGGAACTCGAACATCAGCGTCTGGAAGCCGCCAAAGAGATAGAGCTGACCTCGCAGCTGCTCAATGAAACAAGCGCAGACGCCCGCAACTCGCTCAACCGCCTTAATCTGCTGACGCAACAACTAATCGCCCGCACAAAAGTCATTACGCTGCTCGGACAGGAAATCGCCTCCATCGACCGCAAGATAGACGCCATGACAAAAGAAATCGAAATCCTCGACAAAGACCTCATCACAACAAAAGAAAACTACGCCAAATCGATGGCAAACCAGCAATCCGAATATCGCACCGCCCAGCACAAAATGATAATAATCCTCTCCGCCGAAAACTTCACCCAGACCTACCGCCGGATGCGTTATCTGCGCGAGTATTCCGACTGGCAAAAAACCGAAGCTGTACGCATCCTCAAGAAGCAGGACGAGGTAACCCGACGCAAAACCGAGCTTGAAACCTCTCGCAAGAGCAAACAAACCCTGCTTACCGAGCGCGAAGACGAAAACCGCAAACTCCTGTCCGAAGAACAAGACCAAAAAACGACAGTCAACGAGCTGAACAAACGAAAGAAGACCCTTCAGCAACAATTACAGCAAAAAATCCGCGAATCAGACGCCCTAAACCGGCAAATCGACGCCCTCATAACGGACGACATCCACATCTCCGAGAAAAACTCCTCCACCTCCGCCTCCACCGCGACTAACAAGTCAAAATCCACCTCCACCCCCGCGACAGCATCATCCACAAAAGGCAATTACATCATGACCGAAGCCGAGTTAAACCTCTCAAAAGACTTCGCAAGCAACAAAGGCCGCCTGCCCTACCCAATCACCGGCAATCGCAGGATAGTTTCGCACTTCGGCAACCATCAGCACCAGCAATTATCGCACGTCCGCACAAACAACAACGGCATAGACATCCAAACGACCGTCGGCGCCGAAGCCCGAGTCATTTTCAAAGGCGTCGTAACCCGCATTTTCCTGATGCCCGGATTCAACAGCAGCGTCATCGTCCGCCACGGCAACTATTTAACCGTTTACAGCAACCTGATGCAGGTCTATGTCCGCGCCGGCGACGCCGTCCTGACCAACCAAGCCATAGGAAAAATCTACACCGACGCCGCCAACAGCAACGAAACCATCCTCCACTTCCAAATCTGGAAAGAGCGCACCAAACTCGACCCCGAACCATGGATAAAAAGCTATTAAAAGCAGAGTGAGATTGATTTAAATATCTTCCAAATATGCCGATATGAAACGTCAATTTCCCTATCACGGCAAATAATCTTCATCTGCGGAAGAAGCAAAATCCGACGAAACGACTTCTGAAATACAATAAAGGTATTCCGGAAATGGCTTGAGGTACTTCTGAAATACAATAAAGGTATTCCGGAAATGGCTTGAATGTATTTTGGAAATGCAATGACGGTATCCCGCTCCGTCATTGCGCGGAGAACTCGTTCGAGGTGTTTGAACGGGCTGC
>JAITNE010000077.1 GCA_031290635.1 Tannerella sp.
AATCTGCCAATGCCGGATTTCGCAGAATCCGCTAATATTCTTAACGCCTAATTGATTGAAGCAACGAAGATATAGCTTCGTGAATTGAGTTGATTGGCTGGGAGGATGTATCATAAGTCATCTTTTGCTTAAAATAGCCCCACTACAGTAGTCTGTAGAGGGGGTAACTCGTAGGAATTCGGGCTTTTGATACATCCTCTTAGCGTTGCGAGGAACGAAGCAACGTAATCTATTCGTTATTATGATTAAGAAGGAACTTCGTTCCATCTGTGTGTAAAGCTGGAGCTTTACATCTTCCGGCAAATGCCGTCATTATGTCAGTCGAGCATAAATTATGTCGGGCGGGAATCTGCTAAAATGTCAGTTTAAGTGTGTCATATAACTTTGGCACGATATTCGTATAATTAAGTTTGCGAACTAAAAAAACGTATTTATATTAACAATTAAAATTTTTAGAATCATGAACATTAAACCATTAGCAGACCGGGTTTTAATCAAGCCCGCAGATGCAGAGGAAAAAACGGCGAGTGGCATTATCATTCCCGACTCTGCCAAAGAGAAGCCGTTGAAAGGCGAGGTTATCGCCGCCGGCAAAGGAACAAAGGACGAGGAAATGGTGTTGAAAGAGGGCGACAAGGTGCTGTACGGCAAGTATGCCGGTACCGAAATCGAGCTTGAAGATACCAAATATCTTATCATGCGTCAATCTGACGTACTTGCGATTATTTAATTAAGTATTAACTAAAACGAATAAAACATTATGGCAAAAGAAATCAAATTCAATATTGAAGCCCGCGACCTTTTGAAGAAAGGCGTGGATGAATTGGCCGATGCAGTGAAAGTAACCTTGGGACCCAAAGGTCGCAACGTTATTATCGAGAAGAAATTCGGCGCTCCGCAGGTTACAAAAGACGGAGTGACGGTGGCTAAAGAGATAGAGCTGTCGTGCCCCTACGAGAATATGGGCGCTCAGCTTGTCCGTGAAGTAGCCTCCAAAACCAACGACAAGGCAGGCGACGGCACAACTACAGCGACCGTTCTGGCACAGTCGATAATCAGCGTAGGGCTGAAGAACGTAACCGCCGGCGCGAACCCGATGGACTTGAAGCGCGGTATCGACAAAGCCGTTGCGAAAGTAGTAGAAAGCATAGCCGACCAGTCGGAACAGTTAGGCGACAACCTTGAGAAAATCGAGAATGTAGCCAAGATTTCGGCTAACGGCGACGAAAGCATCGGCAAACTGATTGCCGAAGCAATGCAGAAGGTCAAGAAAGAAGGCGTTATCACCGTAGAGGAGGCTAAAGGCACTGAAACTACCGTTGAAGTAGTAGAAGGAATGCAGTTCGACCGCGGTTATATCTCGGCCTACTTCGTAACCGACACCGAGAAGATGGAAACACAGTTTGAGAACCCCTACATTCTTATCTACGACAAGAAAGTATCAGCTCTGAAAGAACTGTTGCCCATTCTGGAACAAGTCGTGCAGACAGGTCGCTCGCTGCTTATCATCGCCGAAGACCTCGATAGCGAAGCGCTTGCAACACTTGTTGTAAACCGTCTGCGTGCAGGATTGAAAGTATGCGCCGTCAAAGCTCCCGGTTTTGGCGACCGTCGCAAAGCCATGCTCGAAGACATAGCTATCCTCACGGGCGGCGCAGTTATCACCGAAGAAAAAGGCATGAAACTCGAAGACGCTACTATCGAACTGCTCGGAAGCGCCGATAAAGTAACCGTCAACAAAGACAATACGACAATAGTCAAGGGCGCCGGCAACAAGAAGGAAATCGAATCCCGCATCAGTCAGATAAAGGCTCAGATAGAAACAACAACCTCCGACTACGACAAGGAGAAGCTACAGGAACGCTTAGCCAAGCTGGCAGGCGGCGTAGCAGTGCTCTACGTAGGCGCACCTTCGGAAATCGAGATGAAAGAGAAGAAAGACCGCGTGGACGACGCCTTGAACGCTACCCGCGCTGCCATCGAAGAAGGCACAGTACCCGGCGGCGGCGTCGCTTACATCCGCGCAATCCCCGCTCTGGACGCACTCAAAGGCGATAACGAAGACGAAACCTATGGCATCGAAATCATCAAACGCGCCATCGAAGAGCCGCTGCGCCAGATAGTCAACAATTCCGGCAGAGAAGGCGCCGTAGTAGTTCAGAAGGTCAAGGAGGGCAAAGGCGACTTCGGTTACAACGCACACACGGACGTTTACGAGAACCTCTGTCAGACCGGCGTTATCGACCCTGCGAAGGTAGCCCGCATAGCGCTTGAGAATGCAGCCTCAATCGCCGGCATGTTCCTCACGACCGAGTGTGTAATAGCCGAGAAGAAAGAAGAGCATCCCGCACCCGCAGGTCCCCCGATGGGCGGCGGCATGGGAGGTATGATGTAAAAAAGCCCTGTATTCTGATGGGCATGATGTAAAAATCCCCTTGTATTCTTTGGAAGCTGTCTTTGTGAAAACAAAGGCAGCTTTCGTTGTTTTAATACTTGTTCTATACTAACATCGGGCGATGTGAAAGGGGGGTCTCACATCGGGCGATGTGAATTTACGGGTACGAATGATTTTTCTTACCACCAAATATTTTGATGATTGTTTCAAAAAAGACGGATTGTTTTCAAACTGACATATTCATCGGCATTTGGAAGAACGTATGCCGTGCACAGCTTTTGCAATCAGGAAGATTACTATAAGTACGAGGATTATAAAAGCGCCGGAGGGGATATTGAAAAAGTAAGAGAGAAAAAGACCGGCTATGCAAGCTAAAAAACCTAATAAACAACTCGTCAGCGTTATCTTGTGATAGTCGGAAGTGAAAATATTGGCGGTCATCTGTGGCAAGGTTATCAAACTTAACAGCAGCATGATACCTATCAAACGAATAGACAGAACAATAGTCGCAGAGATGAAAAACATCATCATATACTCAATAAATCGTACCGGAATGCCTTGTGTGCGGGCGAAATCGCGGTCGAAAGCCGTGTAGATAATGATTTTGCGGCCAATCAAGTATATCAGCAACAACACGACAGTCAGCACCAACATCCAGAGTATATCGCTAAGGGCTACGGTGAGTATGTTGCCGAAAAGATAGGCTGAGAGGTTAGGCGTATAGCCAGGAGTGAGAAACATGAAGATAACGCCGATGGCCATTCCGAACGACCAGACGGCAGCTATGACCGAATCTTCGCGGATACGTCGGTAGTCGCCCGAATGACTGAAATAATCGACCCCGAAAGCCGACATCACGGCAAAGACAAGAGCCGACAGCAAAGGATTGATACCGAAAAAGAAGCCGATACCCAAACCGCCGAAAGAGGCATGTGTGATACCGCCACTGATAAAAACTATCCTTCGGGCAACGACGTAAGTGCCTACGATTCCGCAAGATATGGCAATCAAAATGCTTGCCGCGACTGCGTTTCTGAAAAATGCGTATTCTAATATTTCCATACTCAATCAATAAACATTAATGCTTCATCCATTATCTGCACCGGCAGGTTGACGGCTCGCAGTTGCAGAGAGCGAAGCCAACCGGCGACTTCATTGGGGCGCATAGTGTAAAGCACCTCGCGAAACTCCTCAATCGCCTCATCCTCATACATGTCCTGTTCAAGGCCTTTGAATCTGTCCAACTCCTCATCGTCGTAATATTCTATATCGGGATTTGCGATGGCAAGCAGCGTTTCGCGCTCGCAGACGATGTGCTGACCGCAGCAGTTGTCGGGTCTTTGCATACTATAACTCCTTGATTATAAATTTAGCTCGACGTAAATCATCAAAGTACGCCGGATAACTCTTTGTAACAACACCGGGATTGCTGATGCAAATTCCATCTTCGCGACGTACAAGCGCGAGAGGCGCAAAAGCCATTGCCATGCGATGGTCTTCGTAGGTTTCGACTACGGGCGAAGGCTGCTTCCCAAATATAAAACCGCTCCATTCCAAGCGGTTATTGTCGCATATCTCAAGTGGGACGCCAAACTTTTCAAACTCCACCTCCAAAGCTCGCAGGCGATCTGTCTCCTTGATTTTCAGACTTTGCAGGCCTGTAAACACAAACCCTATCCCAAGCGCAGCGCAGGTAGCGACAGCCGTCTGCGCAATATCGGGCATCGCAAGGAAGTCATAACGGAAAGGATGAGAACCAATAGAATTTGGTTGAAGAGTAAGAATCACGCCATTTGGAG
>JAITNE010000101.1 GCA_031290635.1 Tannerella sp.
GCCGCTTGCAGGGACTATTATAAGAGTTACGGTCACTCCTGCGACGTTAGTTGTATTATCCGCCGTAACACCGCCACCGGTCAGTGTACCTATGCTTACGTCGTATGTTGTTGGCGTACCGAGCGGTTGAATCGACCAATCATCATGAAATAAACCCTGGGCGACAATTATTGCATCGTATGGAGCAGGATTTGCATCCGCCGGGTAGTAGATGATACCGTTCGGAACTGCGTAGAATAAGATACCTTCTCCAATACTTGGGATTGTATAACCGAATTTTACGCTGTTGACAGCGGTGTAGCCGAAGGCATAACCACCAATACTGCCACCGGTGAACTGCCTAAGGTCTATCGACGTCAATGCAGCGCAGCTCGCGAAGGCATTAACGTCTATCATACCGCTGTTATTGAAGATAACAGACGTTAGATGGGTACAAGTACCAAAGGCGAACGAAAGGACGCTGCTTATACTTGACGGAATAGTAAGTTGGCCTGACAGATTGAGGCAGGTATAGAACGCAAAATTGCCGATGTTGCCGCTACACAGGAGGGTAAGCGTCCCTGTAAGGTTTTGGTTGTTCCAAAACGCCCTATCTTGTATCCCAACTACAGCGAAGTTGTTGCCGTCATTAACTACAGAAGCCGGAATTACGGGATTGCTTATCGTTACGGAAAGATTAGGACCCGAAAGATCGCCGTAAACCTGTGCCTCATAAGGTATTGTAGCCTTTGTTACGACGTAAGTTATACCTTGCGGGCCGACGAAGGTATTACCCATCACTGGCGTTGCGGCCTGAGCCTGCATTACTGCTAAGACTGCCATCAGCATCATCATTGATACTTTACAGATGGCTTTCATTCCATGCAAGCATTTTCTTGACAATACATTGCCTGCTTCGGTGCGCGTTTGCGCTAATTCTGACTTCTTACTAAAATTTTCCATATCCCACTATTTTATGATTAATAATCCGTTCAATATTGAACGACGGCGCAAAGGTAAGTATTATTTTTCAGAAATAACCCAAATTTGATAAAAACTTTATCAAATTCATCAGAAATGATCTGTTCCAGAGACAAAAAACAGGCTGGGCAAGTCTCAACTTCGGTGAATGTGAGACCAACAACAGGCTGGGCAAGTCTCAACTTCGGCGATTGGCAGACCAACAACAGGCTGGGCAAGTCTCAACTTCGGTGAATGTGAGACAAACAACAAACTGGGCAAGTCCCAACTTCGGTGAATGTGAGACCAACAACAAGCTGGGCAAGTACCTCTGACCGCGTTTTTGGAGAAAACTTCCCTACTTTAGTTTAATATAGCAGTAAATAGGGTAGTGGTCGGAGAGGCGGATGCTGCGGTCAACGCGACAGTTTGAGGCTTCGATGCTTGCCGAGTGAAAGATGTGGTCGATGCGGAAAGGGAAGAAATTGCGGTTGTAGGATATGCCGGGACCAAAACCGGTTTCGGCATAAGCATCGAGCAGATGGTCGTTGAAAACCTTGTGAGAGTATGATATCGGAGTGTCGTTTAAGTCGCCGCATGAGACTGTATAATAGCTGTTTGCCTTGCGTATTGCGGCGACGACCGTTTCGGTCTGATTAGCGCGGATGCGGAAAGCCTGTCCGAGTTTCTGCTGTATCGAGCCGCTAAACGACTCGAAGTGCTCGAAGTTGGCGCGAGTGATGATTTCGGAATATTGCGAGATGTCTTCGGAGGTCAGTTTGAACGATTCGAGGTGGTTGTTGACGATGGTTAGCTTGCGTCCGCGAATATTGATGTCATGCAAGGCAGAGCCGTTATAAACCGAAGGGAAAGTGATGCGCTGCGAGCGTGTGATAGGAAACTTCGACAGCACGGCAAGTCCGTACTTGTAACCGCCCTTGTTGTGCGACGAGAAGATGATTTCCTCTATGTACGGATACATCGGCAGGGCGGCCTCTACATCTTTCGAGTCCATCAAGTTGGGGCGCGTGCTGACCATGTATTCTTGCAGGCAGACAACGTCTGCTCCCGAAGCGGCGATGTATTCGATGATTTTGTTGGGCGACTGTCGGCTGTGGTCTTTGTAGGCGAAGCTCATCACGTTGTACGACATCAGTTTGATGACCGTCTCGTCGTCTGTAGCAACGACCGTTGCAGGATAGAATGGGCAGTAGCGAAAGAACGGTTTCCAGCAGGCTACAAAAACAAGTGTCAGCAGAAATACCCACCACCATTTATGGGCGAAAATCCAGTAAACAAAAAAGCATACATTAGCGATTACAAGCAGCGGGAAAGCAAGTCCGAGATAGGCGAAGATGATGTTTTTCATTGGTGAGACGAGGTCTGAAAATGAGGATGCGAGGAGCAGTATCACCAAGCCGAAGTTTAGGGACGAGAAGAGTGAGTTGAACAGCACTCCGAAGGGTTTGCGCCAGTCGTATTTCTTACTTTTTACTTGCATCGAACAGTCGTTTTTTGTCTTCCGCCGAGAGACTTTCGTAGCCCGAACGTTTCAGTTTGTCTAATATATCGTCGATAATCTTGTTTTCAGCGTTCTTGCGCCGCAAATATTCTTCGTCGGTCTCAGGCCTCCGTCGAGCGCCCGCATTGCTGTTCACGTCGGTTTGGTCATTGCGATAAACCTTAAACTTGGGCTTTTTACCGAAGCGGCGGGGCTTGTGGTTAAACGTGTTTACCAAGCGGTCTATCCATCGGTTGATAAAGTTCGTAATATCTTTGCCCTTAGTATATTGAGTAGCAAAGATTATACCGAGCATCGCACCCCCGATATGCGCTATATGACCGCCTGCATTCTCGGAAGTGATGGCGAGAATATCAATCAGCAAAACCCCGATAGCAATGTATAGAAGGCGGATGCGCCCTATCAGCAGGAGGTTGATCATATAGTCCTTACGATAGAAAGAGACGGCAAAAACTATCGCCATCACTGAAGCCGACGCGCCCGTCAGGAAACTGAAGTCGGCAGTCTTCATCAGGGGAGGGAATGTGTTGTAGGCTAACAGGAAAAGCGCAACGCCGGCAAGTCCGCCCAGCACGTAAAGTCCGCCGAACTGCCGTCCGGTGAAGAACTGCAGGAAGAGTTTGCCGAAAAAGTAGAGCCACAGCAGATTGAAGAGTACGTGCAGGAAGTCGAGGTGCACAAACATGTATGTAAAGACCGTCCAGGGTCTGTACATCAGCAGCGAGAGTGATGAAGGAGCTTGCAGATAGACGGCGAACCGGCTGTCTGCAAGCATCATGTCCAGCACAATCATCGTCAGCCTTATCAGTATGAATACGGCTGCATTGATATAAATGTATTTGGCGAGGATGCTGCCTGCCTTGTATCTGCCTGCTATTTCAGTAAAAATATTTGCCATTTGCCTTGTCTTTTTTAGTCCAGTAGAGAACCATGATAATACCGAACAACATGCCGCCCAGATGTGCGAAGTGAGCAATATTATCGAAGCTGAAATTAGCTATCCCCGCGACCAGCTCTATCCCTCCGTAGCCGATGACCAAGTACTTCGACTTGATTGGAAACGGGAAAGGAATGATATACATCTGAACGTTGGGGAAAAGAACGCCGAAGGCAAGCAGTATGCCGAAGACCGCTCCGGATGCGCCTATAGTCGTTGAATGAATCAGCGCGTTAAGTCCGCCGAGCGTCGGGTCGATGTAGTTTTTGCCATTTTGCAATATCGCGCCGCCCTCGGTATAGACCATCTCGATGGCTTCAGGCGTCATTGAGGCCTCGAACAATTGAGTCCTCACGTAGATTACGAGCAGGTTGATAAGCCCTGCTCCGACGCCGGTAATCATGTAGTATGTAAGGAAGCGTTTAGGCCCCCAGAGGTTCTCTACCACGCGTCCGAACATGTAAACGGCATACATGTTGAAGAACAAATGATAGAGAGCGCCGTGCATGAACATGTACGTAACTAACTGATACATGCTAAATTCCGCCGACGCGGGATAGTGCAGACCGAACAACTCGTTCATGTCGAGACTCTTCATAATATACGAAGCTACCCATAGTAACACGTTGATAATTATCAAGTTCTTGGTCACCGTCGGCATATTCGATAATGGATTAAAACTGCTTTGTGCCATAGCTCTATGTATTCTCATTAAAAATCGGGGCAAAATTACAAAAAATCGACATAAATCGGCATTTTTATGTTGCATAACATGTCTTTGGAGAAAAAAAAACTTCAAAAACTTGTGCATGTCAAAAAAAGTCCGTATCTTTGCCGCGAAAAATATCCTATGTGGGACGTAATTATAATCTATGTGGGACGTATTTATAATCTAATTATAGTTTCTAATTTAAAATTTTTTTTATGAACAAGACAGATTTTATCGGTGCAGTAGCCAAAGAATCAGGCCTCACCAAAGTAGATTCGAAGAAAGCCGTTGAAGCTTTCATCAAGACAGTAGAAGGCGCAGTTAAGAAAGGCGACAAGGTTGCTCTTCTTGGTTTCGGCTCTTTCTCAGTAGTTAAGAAGGCTGCTCGTAAGGGCGTCAATCCTAAGACGAAGGAAGAGATTAAGATTCCGGCTCGCACGGTCGTGAAATTCAAGGCCGGAGCTAAACTCGCGAAAATTGTGAAGTAAGTTTTCTTGCGAAACAATTTTGTTCCTCAACCTGCTAAGTTTCTAACACTTGGCAGGTTTTTTATTGCACGGACGGGAGCTTGTAAATCGCTCCTACAGGGCATAGTTCGGCGATGGAAGGTGGGATGTCAGGCTTGTTTTCGTTCGGGATGACTACCTGCATGACGAATCCCCGGTTGCGGAATGTGAAGCCGTTAATGGTGTTGTAAACGCACAGTCCGCAACGGATGCATTTGGCTTCGTCAAACCAAAGGTCGCCGTTGATATGTATTTTGCGGGCGGCGTGCAGGGCTGATGAGGATTCGTAGCGAGAACGTTTGACGCCGGCTTCGGTGGCAAACAGACGTAGCTTGCAGGACTGCCGAGCTTCACAGGCACAATGCAGGCAGCGCGAAATGGTCGCATGGCTTGCTCGGAGACGGGTGCGCTCGTCTTCGGAGAAACGACCAAGACGGGAGGTGAATAAATTCTGATGATTGATGGTTTGCGAAGGTACAAATGCAGATATAGATACAGCTGTCATTGCCGCTATTTGCTTGATTATTGCGCGGATTGAGACGGCAGTATCTACTGTGCCGCGGCGGCAGGCTTTTTCGCAGGGCGCTTTGCAGTCGTCGCAGGAGATGTGGGGTAGGGCGAAGGCTGACGATAACAGGGCGAAGGCTTCGGAATGCTGCGCTCGGTCGTAGAACCACAACATGCGCTCGACGTCCAGACCGTGAGGGCAAACTGTTGTGCAGGGCGCTTCGCAGTCGGCGCGGTGGTCGCTGAGCAACAGTTCGAGCGACATGGAGCGGATAGCGCGTACTTCGTCCGAGTCTGTTTCGATGCACATGCCTTCGACGGGCGTCGTGGTGCATGAGGGGATGATTTGACCTGTGTTGCACTCCTTGACGACGCAGACCATGCACGACGATTTGTGTATCATCCCTTTGGCGTAGCATAAGGCCGGGGTAGGGACGCCCAGACGGCGCAGGACTTCTATGACAGTCTCGCCTTCGAGTGTTGTAGTTGGTTTGCCGTTGACGGTAATCTGCATTTCGG
>JAITNE010000140.1 GCA_031290635.1 Tannerella sp.
AGGTCAATAACGGCAAGACTTATCTTTCGCCTTATGACAAGACGCACAGCATTAATGTGGTGGCCAACTATGAGCTGTCGAAGAAAATATCTCTCTCGGCGATATGGGTTTATTCGACCGGCAATCCTACGACCTATCCGTCGGGTCGATTCGAGATAGACGGGCAGTTGTTTCCGATATATTCAGGTCGCAATCAGTATCGCAAGCCCGATTATCATCGCCTCGACCTGTCATTCACCTACACTCCACGCAAGAATAAGAAGCGGCGTTGGCAGGAGGAGTGGAACATATCGTTCTACAATGCTTACAACAAGAAGAATCCATGGATGATAAACTATGACCAGGACAGCGAAACAGGGCTGCCATACGCCGAGATGGTTTATCTCTTCGGCATCGTTCCTTCAATTACTTACAATTTCAAATTCTAAACACAGAGCTATGATACAAAAACTTATTGCCGTATTGCTTTCCCTTCCGGGACTTGTCGCCTGCACTGCCGACATAGAGATAAAGACTAATGACAGCCCGCTCGTCCCCGTTATCTACGGCTATATCACGGGAGAGACGACGCATCAGTTTGTCCGCATTACGAGTTCGTCGCCATATTTCGAGCAGGATTCGACGCATGTAATAGAGACTGCCGATGTGCGGGTGTTTTCGAGTGACGGCAGAGAGTACGTCTATAAATATTATGAGAACGGTTATTATTTTTCAGAGCATCTGTTTGCGGCCAAGATGGGTGAGACCTATCAGCTGACTGTCATTATGGATTTCAATCAAGACGGGGATGAGGAGGTCTATGAAGCCGAGACTTCCATGCAGCCTGCTATTGAGCTTGATTCCATCAGCATTGTGCCTGTAGATTTCATGGGATTTAATCATTTCGCGCTCGACGCTTCATGGCAGGATCCGCTGGGCGAGACCTACTATCTATTCAAGTATTATATCAACGATTCGATATCGAATGATTTAATAGACCGTTATCTCACATCTGATGACCGCATGTTCGATGGCGTTTATCTCGACATAATAACTATTACCTATTTTGAGGATGCTGAAGACGAGGACGTGATAAGTATGCGCGAGTCGTCGGATGATGACGATGAAAGGCAAGAGCTTGTAAAGTCGGGCGACAAGATTCGTCTGCAACTGATACCAATAGAGAAAGGCTACTACACCTTTATCAGAGACTGCATAAGCGGTATGCGCGGCGAGAATCCGTTTTTCGGCGGCCCGCCATCGAATGTCTATACTAATCTTACGAACGGCGCAGTAGGCTATTTCACGAGCTATACATGGCGCGAAGCAGAGGCAGTCGTTCCGTAGGAATTAGAAATTAGAAATTAGAAATTAGAAATTAGAAATAAATTAGAAATTAGAAATTAGAAATTGCTAAGCAAAGGGGGATGTACCACTTCACAGTCCGTTTATCCAAAGCAGATAACTGTAGCAGCGGAAAATGAAACGCTGATAGAGGGGATTTTGAGGATTATATAACCGTTTCCAATTATCAAGTATATATTTGCGATTGATGCATCCTTCGGGGTCTTCAAGTTGCGTAATAGACGAAAGCATGGCGTTACCCATCTCGTTGAGCCAATTCTGTTCCGGTATATAGAAGCCCATCTTCTGCCTTCGCCGGCATATTTCGTCGGGAACGAGGCCGACCATCGACTTGCGCAGCAGATATTTGTTCC
Organism: Tannerella sp.; assembly: GCA_031290635.1. Lineage (GTDB taxonomy): Bacteria > Bacteroidota > Bacteroidia > Bacteroidales > Tannerellaceae > Tannerella. Next base: position 1,698 of record JAITNE010000140.1, read on the forward strand.
AGCCGTCATGAATCTTGTAAACCGAAGGTATGGAGAAGATATATTCCGTCAGCGGCAGATAATCCGACAGCGGCATGATACATTCCAGACCCTTTGAAGCCGCCGAATATTCCCCCCATCTCAGGATATTTCCAAGAAAAACAGTATAGCTGTTCGACAAGGCGTCGTTAAGAACTTTGACCTTGTTGAGGTGCGTAATCGGCGAGGCTTGCGTGAAATAGCCATCTATCGTCAGCGCGTTGTATTCGTCGCGACGCTTCGACTGCGCCAGCCTCTGCGGGTTGTAATAGAGAGCCTTGCCGATTAGTTTCAGTCGGCGGACAAACAATTCCTTAGCCGTCAGTCCGGAGTTGGCTACGTTCGACAGTTCGTGCAGCCATCCCGTCAGGTTGCCTCTCTTGCGCAACGCTTGCAGGTGCAGCGGGAAATATGCCGGATAGCCGCCCAGCATCTCGTCGCCGCCCTGACCATCAATAAAGACGGTCTGACCCTGCTTTTGTATCTCTTCCATGATGCGAAACTGCGCCAGCGAACTCGCATTATAGAGCGGGACGTTGTGGACGCGGTTAGCTTCGGAGAGCTTTTGGACGATGTCTTCGGCCGTGCAGACTACCTTTATCCATTCTACGCCGGTGTGTCGCACTACTTTCTCTGCCCAGTTGACTTCGCCGCCGTCGTACTTGTCGGTCGTAGTATAGGCTACGATAGTGCGTTGCGGGTCAATCTCTCTGGCGGTGCAGATAAGCGCGGAGCTGTCCATGCCGCCGCTGACGCCGATAGCCGGCGTGCCGTCGATGACTTGCAGGTTGGCTCTGACCGATTCGGCTATCAATTCGCGAGTGCGACGCAGATATTCCTTTTCTGCGGACGCCTTGAAGCCCGTGTTTTCGTGAGCATAAGGCAGGGTATAGTATTTGGCGACGCTGCTATGACCTGTCCGGACGTTATATTTAATGTAGTATGACGGCTCGATGGAATGGATGTCGTTGAAGAAATATTGGTCTAAAGAGCCGATATTTCCCCAGAGCAGAAAGTCGATGACGGTAGTGCGGTTCACGCTTCTCACGCTGTCGAAGAGTTTGTAGAGGGTGCGGCTCTCGGTTGCGAGGGCGAAAGTATTGCCGTCGTCGCAGTAGCAGAGCGTGCGAGCGCCGAAATGGTCGCGTGCGGCATAGATATTGTTTTCGGCGGCGTCAAGATAGATGATAGACCAGTATCCTTGCAGCATGGCAAAGCCTTCGGCCTTGTGTCTGTGCAGGACTTGCAGGGCGACTTCGGCGTCGGTAGCGGTTTCGGGAGATAAACCCAGACAAGGACATAACTTGGCCTTGTTAAGCAGTCGTCCGTCAAAGAGAATCCTGTCGCCGGAGGCGCTTTGCGGGATGTTGCCGTCGCTAAGCGGCGAGCATGAGCCTAAGCCTGAGATGGCGTTCCGGCTGTCGTGCATGTCGGCGTCGAGCAATCGTATGCAGCGATTGCCGGAGCCACGATGGGAAAGGGTATCCAATCCCTTGTTTATCAGAGCGCGAAACTCTGTTTCATTCTGTTCTGTTTTGCGGCATATAGCCAATAGTCCGTTCATAAATTTACTGTTTTGAGGATACAAATGTAAGGATAATAGTTGGATTACGGAAATTATTATCACTAAAAATGAAATTATCTGTTATTTTTGTCAATATATTTCGATAAAAAATAGCTTGGAGGATGTAAAACTCCGGCTTTTTACACACAACGCCATCCGACAGTTCTATGAACGATTGCTTCCCGACGACGTCAGCATCAAAACTGATGCACTCCTGTTGCTTCCTGACGGCGTCAGCATCCGTCGGGAGTGACTCCTGTTGCTTCCTGACGACGTCAGCATCCGTCGGGAGTGACTCTTTTTGCTTCCCACAAGTTGGGGCGTCGGATATCTTTTTCAGTTTATTTTGAGGCATTTGATGTTGTGGGCGTCGCGGACAAGGAGGCGACCGTCGGCATAGGCCATCGGACCCCAGGCGTCGGCGCCGTCGGGGATGACGGTCTGGTGTTTCAGCAGGGTAAAGTTGTCGCCGGAGATTTCATAGACGTAGAGTTCGCCGGTATCTTTGAGGATAAACAGTTTGCTGTTGATGACGATGTACGGACCAAGTCCGAAACGCTCGTTGGCGGCGGACGTCCGGACGGGTTGATGGAGGTTCTGTGGCGAGTAGCAGACGAGCTTTTCGCGGTGTGCGCCTCCGTCCTTCGGCATGACGCTAAAGATAAGGTTGTTGAAGAAGATAGGAGTTTGCTGTTCGCTTGAGAGGCCTTCGCTGGGCTTGTATTGTTCGAGGATGGAGGCAGTCCACTTGTCGCCGGCGCGTTCTACCTGCAGCAGCGCTCCTCCTGCGCCATAGCCGGCTACGAGGAAGATTTTGTCTGTAGATATTTGCAGGGGAGAGGGGGCTACGACCGATGGTTGCCATTTTGTGGCCGACCATAGCAGCCGTCCCATGTCGCTCTTCTCGGCCGAGATTCCGCAGACTCCGCCTACGCCGATATAGACGTAGGTTAGTTTGCCTGAAAGGGTCATGGGGGTGATGGAGGAGTGCGACATCTTGAAATGGAGTGTGTTTGGGGTTGTCCACAGCGGCTGACCGGTGAGGCAGTCTATGCCCGTCAGCAGGACTTCTTCGCCGGCGGGCGCGAGTATCAGCACGCCGTTATCGACGTTAGGACACTGTCCGGTGTACCAGAATGGCACTTCGGTGTTGTACTGCTTCTGCATGTCGAGCGTCCATAGCAGGTTGCCGGTCAGGGGGTCGCATGACATGACGTGTCCTTCGGGACCGATGGTGATGATGTAGTCGTCGCCGACGGCAGGGACGGTGCGCGAAAAGCCGTGATTGCGCTTGATGGGCGAACGATACCAGCGTCGCCAGAGTTCCTTGCCGGTAGCGAGGTCGAAGCATCGCAGGGCGTCGGAACTCAACTGCTCGTCGTAGTCGAGGAAATAGACTTTGCCGGCGAGGATTACGGGCGCAGCGTGTCCTTCGCCGGTGGTTACGCTCCACAGCAGGGGATAGTCGTCGGCGGAGGTGTTGATGGGGTCGTTGTTTGAGATGATGTTGAGAGAGCGCTCGCCGCGAAAGGATGTCCAACGGCCGTCGAAAGAGGCGGACGCGGTTTCGGTTTCGGCGCTGTAGTTCATAAAGAACTCGCCGATGACTACGTCGTTAGCGCTGCGGGCAGAGCCTTCCGGACGATTGTCGGCGCCGGGAGATTGCAGGGCGAAGTTGTCGCCGGGGACATATAAATGCCACCAAGTAATTAAGGCGATGTAAAAGACGATAACAAAAACCGTCGTCCACTTCAACCAATCCACAAATTTCTTTTCTTTCTTTTCCACTGATATGAATTTTTTCTCCACGAATTATATGAAGTCTTAGTGTTATGTCGCCGTCATTGCGAGGAACGAAGCACTTATTTTCTCCACGAATTACACGAAAC
>JAITNE010000007.1 GCA_031290635.1 Tannerella sp.
ACACTTACGTTTTCCAACTCCTTGCGCAACTGTGAACCTTGCTGAAACTCAAATAAAACAGTGTGTTTTTCGGGGTTAAAATGTTCATTAGGACTGTTGAATACGCCTTTGATATGTACGCTTGCCGTAAACCAACCGGTATTTACCGAGTAGCCGTCGCACAACTGATAAGCCATCTCCTTAAGCCACAAATTAGCTCCATGTTCCATAGCCGATGCCGAAATATCCGCATCGCCGCGATTAGTTGCGCTTTCGCAAATGTCCTTTACGCTCAACGAACGTTCGGCGCTAACCCGCGCAATGAAGTCGTTGGGATTGTCTTTTGTCAATGCGTTATCATATAGATACGCTTTGATTCTGTGTAGGATTGTCTCCATCTTGTTTGAAAATTATATTATGAATATTAAAGAATTTGTGTTGAAAGGGCGTCATATCGACATGACGAAACAGGATAGCGCTTCATCTCTTTTTTCTTGTTCAATCGGGAAAGAAGCGGATAGAAGTTGTTTTGGGAGATATAATTCATTTTGTTGCAATGTTCAATGGAAAGAGATCATGAAGGTTACGTCGTTAATCTACTTGCAGAACCAGGCCTTTGAGGTATTCTCCTTCGGGGTGGTAGATGTTGATGGGATGGTCGGCGGGCTGCGTCAACTGATGAAGGATGCGGACGTTGCGACCGGTCTGAGCCGCTGCACTGAAGACAGTCAGACGGAAATCCATCTTGCTGACTATCTGAGAGCATGAAAAGGTGAACAGTATGCCGCCGGATTTTATCTTGCTTAAGGCGATGGCGTTCAGTTTGCGATAACCTTGCAGGGCGTTGCGCAGGGCGTCCTTGTGTTTGGCGAATGCGGGCGGGTCGAGGATTATAAGGTCGTAGCGATTGTCAATGGTCTCCATAAACCGGAAGGCGTCGTCGGCAAATGATTGATGGCGTGGGTCGTCGGGATAATTCAGGGCTACGTTCTCGTTAGTAAGCGCGATGGCTTTGGCCGAGCTGTCAACCGAATGCACCGTCGCAGCGCCTCCACGCAGGGCATAGACCGAAAAACCGCCGGTGTAGCAAAACATGTTCAGCACGTCGCGCCCTTGAGCGTAGCGTTCGAGCAAGGTGCGATTTTCACGCTGATCGATAAAGAAACCCGTCTTTTGACCTTTCAGCCAATCGATACGAAACTGTAGCCCGTTTTCGAGAGCGATGTGTGCATCGGCGCTTTCGGAGCCGTAGAGATACTCGTTCTCGTCGGTCATTCCGGCTCGTGAGGGCAGCGTGCCTTCGGATTTGTAATAGATGCGGCTGATACTGTCGGCCAGCACCTCCAGCAAGGCGGCGGCTATGTCTTTGCGCGAGCGGTGCATCCCTATTGAATGAGCCTGAATGATAGCCGTTTGTCCGTAAATATCAATCACAAGCCCCGGCAAACCGTCTCCTTCGCCGTGAATCAGGCGGAAAGTATTGCTTGTGGGGGATGAAGCAAGCCCTGTCAGCAGTCGCAGTTGGCGGGCGCGGCGGAAGCTGTCTTTCCAGAACGCGACGTCGATTATAGTTGGTTTGAAAGATAATAAACGCACCATTATGGTGGCCGACTGAAAATGACCGACGCCGAGAAACGCGCCATCAGAACTGTGTATTTCGACAACATCGCCATCGGTTACGCCCTCTGCCGAAGCTATCGCTCCCGAGAAGACCCAGGGATGAAACCTCATCAGTGATTCTTCTTTTTTAGGTTTAAGAATAAGTTTGCTGTAATTCATTTTGAACGCTCTAAAAATTGATAAATTCGCAGGCATGACCAAGCGTCGAGAGCAGCATAGCGTCGTTGCGCTTCGGTCAGAGATTCGACTTCCCAATTGGTTAAGCGATCTCGTTTGGATATTTTCCTGCCAAAAAGAATGGCGTAAATCTTCTGCAAGCTCATATCTTCGATGCCAAAAGCAGTTACATACGTTTGCAGGTCGATAAAGTTACCCGGCGTTACGTCGGTTATGCGATGTAATCCGTTGAAATCATCGCGCAGGGAAAGGCCTATTTTTTTGACTTTTTCATTTCTCAGAAACGCCTCAAGCACAGGCGGAATGCCGTGCAGTTTGTTGAGGCGAACAAGGAAGCAGGTATCGTTTGACGATAGTTGCATAAGCGACATCTTGTATTGTTTGTTTTTCAGGAAACTTGGTCGCGTCTCGGTGTCAAACCCTATTTCCCGCAAGGTAGATAGATAAGCCAGCGCATCATTGAGAGATTGTTCCGTATCAACTACGATTATTTGCCCCTCGAAAGTAGCTCTCGGCATCTTGGACATGGTTTCCTTACTGATTTTTTGAGCAAAATTCATTCGTTGTCGTCGTCTTCGGGTGAATACTGTATTTCGTCGCTGAATCGCACGGAATGAATCGCACGTAAGGCGTTCAGCAGCTTTTGTCCCCAATAGAGGCGGAAGTTTTCGTTGCATGCATACAAGGCCTGCCGCATTACGGTTTCGTTTTCCTGACGGAAGAGGGCGACAAAATTCCCCAAGTCCTGATAGACGTCGGCCAAGTTTTCGGAAATAGTAGTAGCGATAGGGGTATCGCTGTATTCGATGTCGGGATGAAAGGTTTCGAGGTACGAATCATGCTCGCCCAGTAGCGTGGCTAAACGTGCGCGTATGACCTCATAAGTCTCTTCGGTGATGAAATAATCGAGTTCGTCGGCCTCCTCCGGATCTTCAACGGTGGGTAGCATGGCGGCTTTCAGGTAAAGCAGAGGAATGATTTTGACGCCCTTGTCGACGAACTCAAATAGGGTATGACGGTCGGTCGCCTCCATCAACGCGCAAAATTCGAGCGTAACGGTAACAAACTCCAAAGTGTTCTTTTCAAATAGCGCCTTTCTGTTTTCCATCGTCCGTGTATGCTATAGCGCTAATCCTGAGTTATTTTATCCTGATAACTTTCGGCTGTAACGGAGTTGTCTGTCTTGAGGATAAGTCCCTGAAGCACTTTTCCGGGTCCGAGTTCAACGAAATGGTCTGCGCCGTCGGCAACCATGTTCTTTACAGTCTGCGTCCACCGCACAGGCGCCGTCAACTGTGCTACAAGATTCTTTTTAATAACGTCGGCGTCGGTCGAAGGCAAAGCCGTAACATTTTGATAAATGGGACATACAGGTTTGTTGAAAGACGTAGCTTCAATAGCCTCTGCAAGTTCTGTGCGTGCAGGCTCCATCAAAGGTGAATGGAAAGCGCCGCCAACCTTGAGCTTCAATGCCCGCTTAGCGCCTGCTGCCGTCAGCTTAGCGCAGGCTTTGCCGACGCCGGCCTCATTGCCCGAAATAACTAACTGTCCGGGGCAATTATAGTTGGCGCAAATGACGGTATCTTCAGTCAACTCGGCGCATACTCTCTCGACTACTTCGTCGGTCAAACCGATGATAGCAGCCATAGTCGAAGGCTGTAACTCGCAGGCTTTCTGCATGGCATAAGCACGCTTGGAAACAAGCCGCAAACCGTCTTCAAACGTCATCGCCCCCGAAGCCGTCAGAGCCGAAAACTCTCCTAACGAATGCCCTGCCATCATGCCCGGAGTAAACATCTTACCCCATATCATTGACAGTATGACCGAGTGCAAGAAGACGGCCGGTTGCGTTACTTTTGTCTGTTTAAGGTCTTCGTCCGTGCCTGCAAACATGACGTCTGTAATACGAAAACCGAGAATCTCGTTAGCCTGCTCAAACAGTTCTGCGGCACGCTGATTCTCTTCATACATCGACTTTCCCATGCCCACAAACTGCGAGCCTTGACCGGGATATACATAAACTTTCATATAACTAAATTAATATTTTTGAGCCGCAAAGGTATAAAAAAAACCGCAAATCCACACAATTAGATTGAGTGTGAACTTGCGGTTGCGTTGATGAAAAAATTTTACAGAGTTCCTCTGATACGGTCGTCAAAAGCGGTTAGAGCGGCTTTAGCGCCTTCGCCCATTGAGATGATTATCTGTTTGTAGGGGACGGTTGACACGTCGCCTGCGGCATAAACGCCCGACGCATTTGTGCGACAACGCTCGTCTATCTCGATTTCGCCGATACGGTTGGTATTGACAATATCCTTGAATACAGCGCTGTTAGGCGTTAAACCTATCTGTACGAAGACGCCGTCGAGTGCGATAGTGCGCTCTTCTGCGGTCTCACGATTCTTAATCTTGATGCCTGTTATCTTGACGCCATCGGCCTCCAATTCGACAGTTTGCGAGTTAACGAACACCTCTGTGTTAGGCAGATTTGTCAATTTATCTTGCAACACCTTGTCGGCTTTAAGTTCCGGAAGAAACTCAAATACGGTTACTTTAGAGCAAATGCCGGCAAGGTCGATAGCCGCTTCGACGCCGGAGTTGCCTCCACCAATAACCGCTACGTGCTTGCCCTTGTAGAACGGCCCGTCGCAATGAGGACAGAAAGCTACTCCGCGACCAATATATTCGGCTTCGTTCTTGACGTTCAGCCGCCGCCAGCTTGCGCCGGTAGCGATTATAAGCGCGGGGGCTGCAAAACGCTCTCCTCCCTTAGAGCTAAGCCGCTTCACGCCGTCGCCGTCGATTTCAATTGCCTCAATCCTGCGATTCTCAAATATATCTATCGAATAATCGGAAATATGGCGTTTGAGGTTATCTGCGAGCTGCTGACCGGTTGTTTTAGGGACAGAAATAAGATTTTCAATCCCTACCGTTTCTTTCACCTGACCACCGATACGCTCTGCTACGATAGCGACCTTCAATCCCTTGCGGGCTGAATAAATCGCCGCCGAAGAACCCGCCGGCCCTCCGCCAACGACTATTACGTCATACTGTTTTTCGGTAGTATCTATCGGTGTAGTAGAGCTTTCGTCCTGACCGTATTTGGCTTCGAGTTTGTCGAGCAACTCGCCGAACTCAGCCTTGCCGGAGTGAATAAACTCGCCGTCGGCAAAGACGGCAGGCACGCCCTGAATCTTCAAGTTCTCGACTTCAGCCTCATTTATTGCGCCGTCCACAATCTCGTGCCTGATGTTCGGATTGAGCAGCGACATAAGGTTGAGAGCCTGCGCCACATCAGGGCAGTTAGTGCAAGTCAGCGAAACGTAAGTCGTCAGATTTATCTCGCCTTTGAGGGCTTTTACTCTGGCTTGAATAAATTCGTCGGGGAAGTTTTTGCCTTTACCGTCGGCGTTAAGGATAGCCAGCAGCAGTGTCGAAAACTCATGTCCGTTAGGCGTCATGCGGAACTTCAGTCCTGTGCGCTCGCCGTTTTTGAGGATAGAGAACTCCAAACCCGCCCCACTGTTCAGACGAACAGTGATGTTGTCTGAACAGGAGGCGGTTTCGTTAAGCAGTTCGATTAGTTCCTCTTTCGCTTCATGCTCGTCGGCGACGTAAGCGTCGAGAACATAAGTGGCTGACAGAGGAGCGAAAATTGAGCGTACTTGCTCTTTAAATTCGTTATCAAACATAAGCTACGAAATTAATTAGATTTTCCCAACAAGGTCGATGCCGGGTTTGAGGGTCTTGTCGCCTTTTTTCCACTTGGCGGGACAGACTTCGTTTGGATGCTCGGCCACGAAGATAGCCGCTTCGACCTTGCGAAGCAGTTCGGCAGCGTTGCGTCCGATGCCGTTGTCGTGGATTTCGCACACTTTAATCTGTCCTTCGGGATTGAAGACAAAAGTGCCTCTGTAGGCCAAGCCTACCTCTTCGATATGCACGCCGAGTGCGCGGGTGAGAGTACCCGTCGGGTCGCCAAGCATATAGTAGCGGATTTTCTTGACCGATTCCGAAGTGTCGTGCCAAGCCTTGTGGGTAAAGTGAGTGTCGGTGCTGACCGAGTAAACCTCTACGCCCAATTCTTTGAACTTGGCATAGTTGTCGGCCATATCTTCAAGCTCTGTCGGACACACGAACGTGAAGTCCGCCGGATAGAAGAAAAACACGCCCCATTTGCCTTTGACGTCTTTGTCTGTAACTGTTTTAAACTCGCCTTCATGATAGGCTTCTGCCCTAAATTCAGGGATGTAAGAATTAATAATTGTTGCCATAATCGTAAAATTAAATTGTTAATAAATTATTTGTAACGGCTGCAAAATTACTATTATTACAACCACCCACCAAATATCTCATGTTAAACTTTCTTAAATAGGCGTTGTGGGTAGTTGAGAGGGGCTTTTTTGTTTGATTCTTAGAAAACGTGTTAGTAGCATTATCTCGCGCATCTCAAGGACGTCTGCTATGCCTTCCATTTCCTGTGCTAATGATTAAGCTCTGTTAACCATTTCGAGGAAACATTATTCTTGATGACAAAGGAACGATAAGCATCCGCGTTTTCAATTGGGGTCTGAGCCTGAATTGACAACGAGAGCATAAACAGAGAAGAGATAAAAACTTTTTTCATCAAACCTCAATTCTAGACTACGATGATTTCTCTCGTATTTCGACGCGGCGGATTTTGCCGCTTATCGTTTTGGGCAGCTCGCTGACAAATTCGATGATGCGAGGATACTTGTATGGAGCGGTTACGCTCTTGACATGTTCCTGTATCTCGCGGATAAGCGCTTCGCCTGCACGCGACGTGTATTCATTTGATAAGACGATGGTCGCCTTGACTATCTGACCGCGTATTTCGTCGGGTACGCCGGTTACAGCGCATTCTACAACGGCAGGATGCGTCATCAGGGCGCTCTCGACCTCAAACGGTCCGATACGATAGCCCGAACTTTTTATCACATCGTCGGCGCGACCGATAAACCAATAGTAGCCGTCCTCGTCGCACCAGGCCACATCGCCGGTGTAATACAGTCCGTCGTGCATTGCTTCGAGCGTACGTTCCGGGTCGCGGTAATATTCTTTGAACAAGCCGACAGGTCGTTTGTCGATATGTATCACAATCTGTCCCTGCTCGCCGTCTTCAGCCTTTGTGCCGTCGGGACGCAGCAAATCGACCTCGTATTGCGGGTTGGCAAGCCCCATTGAACCGGGCTTGGGAGTAGTCCACGGAAAGGTGCAAATAGAGAGCGTAGTCTCGGTTTGCCCGAAGCCCTCCATCAGTTTGATGCCCGTCAGTTTATAGAAGGCGTCGAACACTGAAGGATTAAGCGCCTCGCCTGCAATAGTGCAGTATTTGAGCGAGGAAAGGTCGTAGCGGCTCATGTCTTCACGGATAAGAAAGCGGAAGATGGTCGGCGGTGCGCAGAGGGAGGTTATCTTATAATCCTGAATCATACGCAGCATATCGGCAGGAGTAAATTTCTCGTGGTCATACACGAACACTGCGGCGCCTGCTATCCACTGACCGTACAGTTTGCCCCAGACGGCTTTGCCCCAGCCCGTATCGGCAATAGTGAGATGCAGACTGTCTTCGTTGAGATTGTGCCAGAAACTGCCTGTAGTGATATGTCCGAGAGGATAGAGGTAATCGTGGATAACCATCTTAGGCTCGCCGGATGTGCCTGAGGTGAAATACATCAGGAAAGTATCATCGTTAGTATTGACATGTTCGGGTCTGACAAAAGGCGCCGCATTGCTTATACCTTTGTGAAAATCGTCGAAGTCATCGGCCGGAACAGGACCTACGGATACAATCGTCTTGACGGTAGGCGACGCGGGCAATGCTTCGCGCACATGGTCGAGGATGACCTCTTCGCCGGCGCAAACAATCATCTTGATGTTGGCTGCATTAGCGCGATAGGCTATGTCTTTCTTGGTTAATAGATGCGTTGCGGGGATGACGACAGCGCCAAGTTTATGCAGCGCAATTATCGCGAACCAAAACTCAAAGCGGCGCTTCAGTATCAGCATTACCATATCGCCCGAACATACGCCAAGCGATTGGAAATAAGAGGCTGTGCGGTCGCTGTAGTCCTTTATCTCGGCGAAGGTGAAATATCGATGCTCACCCTTGTCGTTAGTCCAGCAAAGGGCTTTCTTTTGTGGAGCTTCGGCAGCCCACGCGTCCACTACATCATAGCCGAAATTAAAATTTTCGGGCGCTTTTATCTTGAAATTCTTACGAAAATCTTCCTGCGACACGAAGGTCGTCTGCTCTAAAAAACGTTCTAACATCTGTTGATAAATTTAGAAAATTATTGCAATAAAATTTACTTCGCGACCATCAAGCGCCTTCATGCCATGCGGCAATTCGGAGTTGAAATATATGCTGTCGCCCTCTTCGAGGATAATCTCTTTACCGTTGATGAGCAGCAACATGCGTCCGCTTATCACGTAGTTAAATTCCTGTCCTGCGTGAGTGTTCTCATAGACAGGCTCGTTGTCCGGTTTGGGATGCACAGTCACCATGAAAGGGTCGGCTTTCCGTTTGGAGAAACCGGCTGCAAGCGACTGATACTTATAGGCTTTCGTGCGCTCTACGGAAATACCTTTGCCGTGTCGGGTAACGAAATACGCGCTCATCTTCGGCTCGTCGCCAAACATAAGGGTAGTCAGTTCGATACCGTAAGCGCCGGCGATGCGGTGCAGCAGGCTGACGGAAATATCCACCGTTCCGGTTTCAATCAGACGGTACTCGTCGGCCGTAATACTACATGTTTTCGCCATGTCTTCGATGCTGATTTCCATCACATCACGCAGACCTTTCAAGCGTTCTGCTATTTGTTTAATCTCTTCGTTCATTTTGTAAATATATAATAAATTGTTCTATTTGCGGCATTAATGCTTGCATGTCGTCGTTAATGACGAGGTAATCCGCTTTGCTGCGTTTCAGTTCGTCCGGCATCTGTCGGTTCATGCGCCTTATAATTTCAGCTTCCGAAGCGTTATCTCGCTGCATGGCGCGGGTCAGTCGCAAAGCAACCGGCGCAAAAACCATCAACACCAAGTCGAAGTTTTTTTCTAATCCGGCTTCATATATTATAGCCGATTCCATCGCACAAACATTTGATTGACAACTCTTTGTCCACTTATTGAAATCTTCCGTCACTACGGGATGAATGATAGCGTTCACTTTCCGAAGCAGATGCTCGTCAGTAAATATACTCGACGCAAGTCGCTTACGATCAAGCCCTTTGTCGGTATAAATCTCGTTACCGAACAACGCCTGTAAACCGCTGCGTATAGCAGGCGAGGTCTCGGTCAGACGCTTACTCTCGTCATCGGCTCGGTAAACGGGTACGCCCGACATTTCGAGCAGCCTTGATACTACCGACTTGCCACTTCCTATGCCCCCTGTAACGCCTGCTTTAATCATTCTTCAACGTTTCAATGATAAACTCCAATTCCTCCGGTACAATGACCGGATTGATTACATAAGCAGGGCTTTTAGTCAGCTTGACGGTGATTTTGCCGGTCGTCTGTTTAGCCTTGAAATCGCTGAATGGCATTATTATTTCAAGATCCTCGGCGTTCAACGCTTTGAACTGCGAGAGCGGCAGACTGCAAATGACTTCAACTGAAGCAGGAAACATCCGCAGCATGTAATTCGGCGGTATATTGGGGCAAACAACCCCTATATTAAGCGTCTTCTCCGTATATTCCTCGACGGAAATAAGAGCCTTGACCGATGTGCGCTCCGCCTGGATACCGGCAGGCAAATCAAGTTCAAGCGTTACTTCTTTCTTATCCGAAAGGTCTTTGAGAGCAAGATGCTTGGTTGATATAAAGCGCATTGTATCAAGCACTTTTTTGCTGCCGTAAACCTTGATACCGGCTTCCAAAATCCTTATGCTGTCCGATAAGCCAAAACCCGCCTTAGTTTGCACCTTGATGTTAGGCGCTACCGGCAGTATGCTACTGCTCATACGGTCGATATGTAGCCTTATTTCGTTCGGCTCAATCGATACGATGGTGGAAGTGCCGAGTAACTGCAATTGCTTCGCGACTGCTTTTTCCAAAAACTCATGCGACATAAAGAGAGTCGTGTCGGTCGGCTTCGCAAGGTCGGATACGGAAATATTCACCGGCGCTGATTTAACTTGCCATAAATATGCCAGCAGGGTAAGGCCTTTGTCTTTCAGCGATATATTAATCGTTTGAGGCGCGTCTTCGGTCAAAACCCAGCCTAAAGGCAGGTCTTCGTAGTTCAGTCGGCGCGTTATCTTGCGTTGCACATCCTGTTGCAGGTTGAGCAGAAGCCAGAAGCTAAATGCAAGCAACAGAAAGAAGCCAAAGATAAGTGTTTCTTTCCATTGTTTGTTACCTTCAATCTTCAAACTTTTGCTCTCAACGTTCAACATTCAACCGACAAACTTTATTTCTGTGGAATATCTTCGGACGATGCAAAAACAGAAGCCTTATCGACGCGAATACGCACTCCGTCGGCTACCTCTATAAGCATGCTCTTGTCGCCCATTTCCTTGATGCGGCCGTGAATACCGCCGGCAGTAACGACCTTGTCGCCTGTCTGCATCGCCGCACGGGCTTTCTGCAAATCCTTCTGCCGCTTCTGCTGTGGGCGAATCATAAAAAAATAAAAGATAGCCACCATGGCAACAATCATTATGATGCCCATCGAACCGTTGCTGCCTGTGGCAGAGTCCTGCAATAATACGTTTAATACTGTGTTCATATAATTGATAGTTTAAAAAATTACTATTGATTTGAGCCGCAAAGATAATAAATTAATCTTTCATCAGCAATTTTTCGTCTTTCAGTTCGCTGACTATGGCGTCGAGAATACCGTTAATAAAGACGCTGCTCTTGGGCGTACTGTAATACTTGGCGGCGTCAATATACTCGTCAAGCGTAACTTTTATTGGTATCGACGGGCAGTTGAGCAGCTCGGACATCGCCGTCTGCATGATGACAATATCCATACTTGCCATGCGTTCGGAATCCCAATTTGTCGTCAGATTGCTTATGCGTTCACGATACTCGTATGCATGAAGAATCGAGTTGCGAAAGAGACTCAAGGCATACTCAAAATCTTCGTTACTGTTGTACATCTGTATCAGTTCCTGCTTGCTGTCGTTTTGCTGCTCAAAGCGCCTGATTGTCTTGATAACAAACGATTCGATGATGTCAATATCTTCGTTCCAATAGATGCTTTTATCCTCCAAGTAAGCCTCAATATCCTCGTTGTCCGAGATTATGCGCTTGAAGACCATACGCCAGAACTCCTTGTCGATATCATACGAGTCTTCTTCTTGCTGCAAGTAATCATTATAGAGTTCCGATTTCAGAATCATGTCAAGTACGTCTTTAACAAAACTCTTGTCATCAATCCAAGTTATACAATGCTCTTTGACGTAGGCTTGTAAGGCCTCGTTTTCCTCGAGTTGACGGACGAAACGGTTGTTCAGCAGCCGCAAGTCGGGATTAAGCTCTTCATCGGAGGGTCGATACTTGTTGCGACGCGAATCGACTAACAGTTCGTAAGTGCGAGTAAGCTCGACTATCAGTAACAGGAAATAATAATACAAGTCGTATGACATACGCAGGCTCAAAAGCAGTTCGTTTTCGGCAGCTTTGAGTTCGATAGGCTCTTTATGATAGTACGCATATACTATCTGCAGCACCTTTATACGGATTAAAACTCTATTAATCATCTATTTTTTTACATTTTTCGAAGCACAAAAGTACTGCAAATTCCGAAATAAAAAAAATCATTCGTATATTTGCGGCAAATTCAATCAAGATATTATGGAAAAAAGATTTTTAGAACTGATAGAAAAAAGCATCCGTAAACATTGGGATATGCCTGTGTTTTCCGACTATGGCGGCGATACTTTTCTTTATAGAGACATGGCGGGAGAGATTGAAAAATTGCATATTATTTTTCAATCCGTCGGCATTCGGAAAGGCGACAAAATAGCTATCATCGGACGCAACTCCGCCCGCTGGGGGATAAGTTTCTTCGCAACGCTGTCTTATGGCGCTGTTGCCGTCCCTATCTTACAGGATTTTACTCCCGATAGCGTGCATAATCTCGTCAACCATTCCGAGGCCAAAATCCTGCTTGCGGCTCAGCATAACCTTAACGCTCTCAATCCTGACGAAATGCCCTCTCTTAATGCGCTTTTGCTGATAGAGAATCTTTCCGTTATCGTTAGCAGCGAGGAGGTCAAACAGGTTTATGCCTCGCTGGACAGTCTCTTTCAAAATAAATATCCCGACTTCAAGCCCGACGATATCAGTTATCACGTAGAGCAGCCCGACGAGCCGGCTATCATCAACTATACATCGGGGACGACGGGCTTCTCGAAGGGTGTGATGCTGCCATATCGCAGCTTGTGGAGCAACACGCAGTATGCCTACGACCGGCTGCCCTTTATCAAAGATGGCGATAACTTTGTGTCCATGCTGCCGATGGCGCACATGTACGGTCTTGCTTTCGAGACGCTTAACGGCGTCAATAAGGGCTGCCATATACATTTCCTGCCCCGTATCCCATCGCCTAATATTGTGGTCAAAACGTTCGCTAAGATACGCCCTACGCTGGTTATAGCCGTGCCGCTGATTATCGAAAAAATCGTGCGCAATCGCGTTTTTCCGATGCTCAACAAGCCGATTATTAAGGTCTTATATAATATTCCTCTGCTTAAACGTCTTATTAAAGCGAAGATAGTCAAGCAGTTGAATGCTGCTTTCGGGGATGATTTTGCAGAGATAATCATTGGGGGAGCAGCTATCAGCAGTGATGTAGAGACCTTTCTGCGTTCTATAGGCTTCAGATACACAGTCGGTTATGGTATGACGGAGTGCGGACCTTTAGTCGCCTACGAGCAATGGGACGCCTTCAAGAAAGGCTCTGTAGGTCGCGTCGTTGACCGTATGGAAGTTCGTATCGACTCGACAGACGAGAGCGATACAGGCGAAATACTTGTGCGCGGAATGAGTACAATGACAGGCTATTACAAGAATCCCGAAGCTACCGGCAATGCTTTTACTGAGGATGGCTGGATGCACACCGGCGACCTTGGCCGCATCGACAGCGATGGCTTCCTGTTTATTTGTGGACGCAGCAAGACCTTGCTTCTCGGCTCAAACGGACAGAATATCTATCCCGAAGAGATTGAGAGCGTGCTCAATAACATGCAGTATGTTGTTGAATCGTTGATAGTTGCTCGAGAGGATGCGGAGACCCACAAACAGATACTTGTCGCCTTGATATATCCTGCGTATGAACATGCCTCGAAAGAAGGTCATTCCAAAGAAGCCCTGCATGGTATCATGAGCAAAAATATCTCTCGCCTGAACGCTAAAATACCCTATTACAGCAAGATTTCGGAGTTTGTCATGCAGGAAAAGGAGTTCGAGAAAACCCCAAAACTAAGCATCAGGAGATTTTTGTATTCTTAATAAATTTAATTGTATCTTTGCTGCATTAATTGATAGCTTATGGACAACAAACTAAGAGAATTGCCGCTTGGCATACAGGATTTTGAAACACTGCGCACCAATAATTTCGTTTATGTGGACAAGACGCAATACGTTTATCAGCTGGCTTCAGTTATAAGACCTTACTTTCTGGCACGCCCGCGGCGCTTCGGCAAGAGTCTCCTGCTCTCGACCCTGCGAGACTATTTCCTCGGAAAGAAAGAACTCTTCGAAGGACTTGCTATCGCCGAACTCGAAAAGGACTGGACGGTATATCCGGTCATCTACATCGACCTCAACAAGGAATCCTTTACTTCGATATCGAAGCTCGAAATCTTGCTTGATCACATTTTGTCGAAACATGAGGAAGTTTGGGAACAAATGGAAAAGGACACGACCCTTGCGTTGCGTTTTGAAAATCTTATCCTCCGTGCACGCGAAGTATCGAAACAGAAAGTTGTAGTGTTGATTGACGAGTATGACAAACCTCTCGTCAATACTCTGGACGACGAGGCATTGAACGACCGGATGCGCAATTTGCTGAAAGGATTCTATGGTATATTGAAAAGCAACAGCGCCAATACCCGCTTTGTGATGCTTACGGGCGTAACCAAATTCGCCAAGCTGGGGATTTTTAGCGACCTGAATTTTCTGACTGATATTAGTCTGGATGATGAATATGCGGCTATATGCGGCATATCGGAAGAGGAACTCATGCAGAATTTTGAACCGGAGATACAGGCGCTGGCAGAAAAACAAAAGATGACTTTCGACGCGGCTCTTGCCGAGATGAAGAAACGTTATGACGGCTACCGGTTTGCCCAGCAAAGCCCCGATAT
>JAITNE010000031.1 GCA_031290635.1 Tannerella sp.
AGAGTTTCGGGACTCAATGCAGCCGCCAGACTTTCGTGAAACGTCTTCCCGTGCCAATAAGGAGCAATCTGTTCTTCGATGATTCGGGCGTCAGCTTGAGTTATATCGAAGGGCGAAACCGTCCTTTGAGGAAGACGACGAATCGCATCGCCGAGCGTATTTCCGTCAAGCTCCGGAAAGAGGATGCCGTAACGTCCGGGCTTCCCGCAACGTCCTGCAATCAGTTGATCATCATCAATATACACCGTAGCTTTCTCGGCGTAAAGTTGCAGCGCCTTAGCCCACCGTAAAATGAGCGGTTCACCCTCTGTCGTGCGAAACGATTCCGTAAAATAAAGCCCGCGCTCCACATCAATAGAGGGTTTCGAGCCTTTAAAACTGTTCAGGATAGACTTCGAGCGCGAAGTTTCTGTTCTCAAAAATTTTCCGCTCAGTTCATCGTTAAGACGTTCCTCCTGCGGAGATAAAATACCTGTCATAATATGCTTGTTTTATAGTTAAGAAGCCGCAAAGGTAAAGAGAAGTCCGACGTCATGCAATACCACGTTTATGGTAGGACGCCGAAAAAAGTATTTTTTATAATCAGGAAAAAAACGTATCTTTGCGGCCTCTATCAACATCAAAATAAATTTTATGAAACAGATTACTTTATTGATTTTAGGATTAACGCTGACCGCAGGCGCGGCGGCACAGTCAGGTAACAAACGAATCACGCTTTCGGACGTGGTTAACGGCGCTTTCGGACAACGCGGAGCTTCCGGAGAGATGCGTACCACGCCCGACGGCGAGCATTTCACCGCCGCCAACCGAGAACGCACGGCAATCATCCGGTTCTCCTACGCCACAGGACAGCCGACAGACACGCTCTTCAACGTCCGCAACGCCCGCGAATGCCCGTTTGAGTCGTTTGAAGGCTACCAAATCAGCTCTACAGGACATCACATCCTGCTTTGGCGTGAACGTGAACAAATCTACCGTCACTCCTACCGCGCATCGACCTACGAGTACGATACGCGCCGTCGCATGGTCAAACCGCTGAACTCCGAAGACCAAAAGGTGATGATACCCACATTTTCGCCCGATGGACGCATGTGTGCCTACGTTTTAGACAACAATATCTGGATAAAAAAGTTCGATTACGACACCGAAGCGCAGGTTACATTCGACGGCCTGAAAAATCATATCATCAACGGCGCAACCGACTGGGTATATGAAGAAGAATTTGCCGTTACCAACCTCATGGCATGGTCGCCCGACAGTGAATACCTCGCCTACGTGCGCTCCGACGAAAGCGACGTGCCCGAATACTCGATGGCAATCTACGGCGACAGCTATTACCCCTCCGACGAACGCTTCAAATACCCCAAAGCCGGTGAAAACAACTCCTTAGTATCCCTGCATACCTACTGCATCGAAACAAAAGAAACCAACCACCTCCAAACCCCCGTCGATGCAAGTGGATATATCCCCTACATCCGTTTCGCCGCCGAACCGTCGCAACTCGCGGTAATGACGCTCAATCGCCGGCAAAATATTTTCAACCTATATCACGCAAATCCAAAAAGCGGCGTGTTTAAACTCATCCTCAAGGACGAAAATAAAGCTTACATCGACTCCGACTGGATGAATGCAATTCAATTCTCGAAGAGCGGCTTCCTCTACGTCAGCGAACGCGACGGATACGCACATATCTACCAATATTCGCCCACCGGCGCACTTTTGAAGCAAATCACAAGCGGCAACTGGGATGTAACCAGACTTATCGGCAAAGACGAAACCACAGGAACAGTCTATTACGAATCGGCGGAAGAAAGCCCGCTGCGCCGTGCCGTCTGGTCAATCGACAGCAAGAACAAAAAGACGCTGCTGACACCCCGCAAAGGCTCAAACAGCGCTTCCTTCAGCTCGAATTTCAAGTATTTCGTAAATACATTCACCGACGTCAATACCCCCCTCCAAATAGCGCTTTTTGAAACGAAAACACTCAAGCAATTACGTTCCCTGCAAGACAACGCGGAGTTGCGTGCCAAGTTGGCCGACTACGCCGTAGCAAAGAAGGAGTTGATAGTCATAACGACCGCTGCCGGCGAAGATTTGAACGCTTGGATAGTGAAACCAACTAACCTCGACGCTTCCGGGTCGAAAAAGTATCCTGTAGTAATGTTTCAATACAGCGGTCCAAACTCTCAGTCGGTGCAGGACAGGTTTGGAATAGATTGGGAGCAGTATTTAGCGGCTAACGGTTATGTCTGCGTATGCGTTGACGGTCGCGGAACGGGCGCGCGAGGAGAGGCTTTCCGAAAATGCACGTATCTGCGAATGGGTTACTTCGAGGCTCGAGACCAGGCAGCCGCCGCAGTAGCGTTAAGCAAGCTGCCGTACATCGATGGAAAACGTATCGCTATATGGGGATGGAGTTTCGGCGGTTATAACACGCTTGCAGCAATGACTTTCGGTAACGGCGTCTTTAAGGCCGGTATAGCAGTAGCGCCGCCGGTAGATTGGCGCTATTACGACACTGTCTATACCGAGCGTTTCATGCGTACGCCAAATGAGAACAGTAAAGGCTATGACGAAACGTCGCCGCTGAAACATGCGGCCGAACTGCAAGGAAAACTGCTGCTCGTTCACGGCACAGCAGACGATAACGTCCACTTCAAACAGAGCATGGACTATGCCGAAGCCTTAGTTCAGGCCGGTAAACAGTTCGAGATGCAGATGTACCGCGACCGCAATCACGGTATCGGCGGCGGCAATACCCGTATGCACCTTTACACGAGGATGTCGGAGTTCCTGCTGAGAGAATTGTGATCTGCTTTCGCCGAACTACAGTTCTCTGCTGCAAAAGAAGCTGCACGTCAGTACTCTTCTTCGTTGAAAAAGAAATCCTCCTTGCTCGGATAGTCCGACCAGATGTCCTCCATACACTCGTATATCTCACCTTCGTCTTCCATCTCCTGCAAATTCTCTATAACCTCTAACGGTGCACCCGAACGCTGGGCATAGTCGATCAACTCGTCTTTAGTTGCCGGCCATGGCGCGTCTTCCAAGTTTGATGCTAATTCTAATGTCCAATACATAATTTTAAATATACAATTCTACGTAAAAATCGCCGCAAAAGTATAATAATTTTTTCATATATCACTATTATTCCGGAAAATTTCTTCTCCTTTTTGCGATAAACATTCATCACGCGCCGTAACAAACAAGAAATCAGACAACCGGTTGATGAAAACAGTTACGGATTCTTCGACCGACTCCGTTGCGGCCAGAGTGTAGATGTGTCTTTCGGCACGACGACAAACCGTGCGGCATACGTGTGCAAGCGCAGCCGAGCGACAGCCTCCGGGTAACACAAAAGCCGTCATCTTTGGCAAACGACGGTCTATAAGGTCGATAGCCTGTTCGAGCCGACGGATGCTTTCAGCGTCAATGCGACTCTCAATGCGGTACTCGGTCTTGGTAGGGTCTGTGGCAAGGTAAGAGCCTACGCTGAAAAGTTTGTTCTGTATGAAAAGGAGGTTTTCGCGGGTCGTATCGTTGTTGGTTTCGGTTATTAGAAGGCCGATAAACGAGTTTAATTCGTCTATCGTGCCGTAAGCCTCAAGACGAGGATGTGTCTTGCTGACGCGAAAACCGCCGACTAAAGAGGTCATTCCTCTGTCGCCACCACCTGTGTATATCTTTGACATATTGTTATGAAGTTTATGAAGTTAAGAAGTTGTCCGCTAATTGCACGAATTAACACGAAGTTGGTCGTAGGGGGCTGAGCTTCCCTTGTCCATGTGAATTATGCGAGAAAGATTTACAGAATTATCAGAGTTGTCAGGATTTACATGTTTTATTTTATCGCTTGATACCAATTTGACGTCCTGTATTTGCCATTAAGATACGGATAGACGCTCTGCTCTATATATGTCGTCAATCCGCTATGGCGCTTGATTTCAAAGCCGTATTGATTGGGTAGAAAAGTCTTTGTGGCGACCTTCCAAATGACCGTCTTGCCTGTCTGAGTATCCAAAGCCTTGTATTGATCGTCGGAAATGATATTCTGCACCGCATGTCCGAAATCAAAAAAACGGGAATAAGGTCTGCCGCCTAAAGCTAATGGGCGATCAAAGGTTTGAATGCTGTCAATATGGATTTTAAGATTGTCCTCTTCAACCGATATGCCTTGCAAGGCGGTCTTAGTCACTGCGGCCAGGTTATCCATCTCGCTCATCTTTATCAGACTGAGAGTAGCAGCATTATAATTCACATTCGGCACTCTGTCGAAGTATGCCTGACCAAATTCCTGTAGCGTAAGATCAATAGATTGCTTTGTATTATAGAGGCTCATCACAGTATCCTGATAGGTATATTCGAAGCCGGGCGAAACTATCTCGGCCGCCGACGCCAAAACGTAATCCGTCTTGTTCCTCAAATCATACATAGACATTACGTCAGTCATCAGGCAGGCCTCAAGTATAATAAAATCAAACTGCTTGTCGGGAATTGCGGCGGCGAAATCGTAATATTCCATCTCGCGAGGCGTGCCGTTTACGTCGATAACTAATGAGCGAGGTTGTGAGAGCGTCCCATCGGGAAGCCAACCGCTTGCATGTGAGAAGAAAATCATGCCGTAGCTGTCGGCCGGATAACCGCTTGTGAAATCATTTATCGCCATTGAAAGAACATCTTTGCTTGCAGAGTTTTGCATGCCATACGATTTGAGAGTATCAAGACCTAACATCCCGTCAGCGCCCTGAGTCTCATTGACGCGAAGCAAAAAAGCCCCCTCGCCGTTATCAACGAAGATTATCATCTCGCCGTTTCCCTGCTGCCATCCTGTGCGTATCCGGTTGATTTTCTGCACAGGCTCACCGTCGGTTCCGGACGTACCGGAAAGATTATTATCGCCGCCGATAGAGAAAAGAATATTGCGTCGAGGGAAGACTTCGAGATAACAGAAAACCTTCTGTTTGCCTTTGGAATCGACCGAATAGACGGTTGCTTTGCCGGCTTTAATGGCTGTCAGCACTCCGTCGGTCGAAATCGTGGCAACCGTCGGGTTGTCGATATTCCATTTGGTGTTGGAAGGTTCGTCGGTCAGCCGCGCAGTATAACCGGTGTGCAACTCAATCGTCGGGGGCGAAACTTTTACGTCCTCCGAGATACAACTCTGCAACAAACTTGTCAGTATTATTCCGAAGAATAAAACCGACATCTTGCTATGGAGTATTTTTATTAATCCTTGTCTCATAATTATTGCTTTACGTTCACAAAACGCTGCAAAGGTACAAAAAATATTTCAGACTGACAACTTTATCATCATTAATAGGGATAAAACAGGACAAAATCCCCATTAATAAGGATATGCGCATATTAATAATTATTAGTACTTTTGTCGCTAAAAAGGATGAAATTAGCAGACTTAAACAACGGAGAATCCGCTATAATAGTAAAGGTTTACGGTCATGGCGGTTTCCGTAAGCGCATCACAGAGATGGGATTCGTTCGCGGACGGAAGGTTACGTCCATTCTGAACTCGCCCTTCAACGACCCCGTGAAATATTCCATTATGGGATATGAGGTGTCGCTCAGGCACAGCGAAGCCGACATGGTAGAAGTGCTTTTTGAAGCGGAGGCCGACGAGCAGGTTGGCGCTACCATACGTGAGTACAAGGAGCGTTACATCATGCACCATCTGGCGGATGAGGAGAGTCATATCCACAAATTCTCGCCTCTTGACGAAGAAGACCGCCATCACCAGGACGAGTTCGGCGAGATTATAGAACGCGAGCCTGAAGCCGCCGACACTACAACCAAGCAGGTAGCCTATCGCAAGAACGTTATCAACGTCGCTTTGGTCGGCAATCCTAACAGCGGCAAGACTTCGCTGTTTAACTCGCTTTCGGGCGGAAGCGAGCATGTAGGCAACTACAGCGGCGTTACCGTTGAAGCTAAAGCCGGACATTTCAATTATCGCGGCTATCACTTCAACATCACCGACCTGCCCGGCACATACTCCCTGTCTGCCTATTCTCCCGACGAGAAGTATGTTCGGCAGCATATTTTCGAGAAGATGCCGGACGTGATAATCAATGCCGTCGTCGCTTCCAACATCGAACGAAATCTCTTCCTTACTACGGAGTTAATAGACTTCAACCCGCGAATGGTTGTTGCGCTCAACATGTATGACGAACTTGACGCAAGCGGTACGAAGCTTGATTACAAACGGCTCGGCGCTATGATTGGCGTGCCGATGGTTCCCACAGTCGCCAAAAGCAGGAAAGGGCTTGACAGTCTGCTCGACACCGTCATCGACGTGTTCGAGAACCGCAATGCCGAAGCACGACATATCCATATCAACTACGGCACGGTGATAGAGCCTGAGATTAGCGAACTGGACGCTATGCTGCGGGGTTGCGACGATGTGCCCAAGCAGTTCCCCAACCGTTATTGGAGTATCAAACTTATTGAGCGAGACCGCGAGGCTGCCAAGCTGCTTGGAGATTGTAGCGATTACGTTCGATGGAAGGAAACTGCGACCAAAGCCGCAGAGCGCATTGAACATCAGACTAAGGAGGACGTCGAGACCGTCATCTCCGACGCCAAGTACGGCTTCATTGCCGGCGCTCTACAGGAAACGCTTACCGTCGGCAGCCTTGATTCGAACCGCAAGACGCGCTTTATCGACAGCCTCGTTACTAACCGGTGGCTGGGCTTCCCCATCTTTATCCTTTTGATGTGGGTAATGTTTATGGCGACCTTCTACTTCGGCGCATATCCACAGGAGTGGATTGAAGAAGGCTTTGCTCTGATTGGCGAAAGCCTCGCCGCGCTGATGTCCGAGGGGCCGCTCAGAGACATGCTTGTCAACGGCATTATCGGAGGCGTGGGCAGCGTGATGGTTTTTCTGCCCAACATACTGATTCTGTTCCTCTTCATTTCATTTATGGAGGATTCGGGTTACATGTCGAGGGCTGCGTTTATTATGGACAAGCTCATGCACAAGATAGGGCTTCACGGCAAGTCGTTTATCCCGCTCATAATGGGTTTCGGGTGTAATGTACCGGCGATTATGGCTTCCAGGACGATTGAAAGTCGAAGCAGTCGGCTGATAACTATCCTTATTAATCCGTTCGTGTCGTGCAGCGCCCGGCTGCCTGTTCTGTTGCTGCTGGCGGGCACTTTCTTCCCTCATAGCGCCGGCACGGTGCTGATTGCGATGTACGTCATCGGAATAGTGATTGCGGCGTTGACGGCGAGGCTGTTTCGCCGGACGCTCTACAAGGTCGATGAGACGCCGTTTGTTATGGAGCTGCCGCCTTACCGTATGCCTACGCTCCATGCTATCCTGCGCCACGTCTGGGACAAGGGCAAGCATTATCTCAAAAAGATGGGCGGATTTATACTTGTTGCTTCCGTAGTAATTTGGTTTTTGAGCTACTATCCGCGAGTTGAGGCGGATGCGTTCGCTACGGAGCAAACGACGGAGACCGACCGTTACGAACATTCCTACCTTGGGCGCATCGGCAAGATTTGCGAGCCTGTTATCCGTCCGCTGGGGCTTGACTGGAAAGCCGGTGTAGCGCTGATTTCGGGTACTATGGCGAAGGAGGTTATTGTCAGTACGCTGGGGGTGATATACAAGAATGAAGATGAGGCGACGTTGTCGGCGACCTTGGAGGCTTCGGGCGATTTCACTTCAAAGTCGGCTCTGGCGTTTATGGTGTTCGTCCTGCTGTATTTTCCCTGCATTGCGACGCTGGCTGCCATAGCCAACGAAAGCGGTAACCGTCGCTGGGTGTTCTTTTCCATCTTTTACAACACGGTTATAGCCTGGATTCTGGCTTATGCAGCGTATGCGATCTGCGGACTGTTCTAAGAATCAATAATTATCATTATCTTTGCGGCTTGTTTAGTAAGAAATTTCACTGATAATATGAACAAAATTGTTGATAAAGAGTATTTTTCGGAGAATGTAGTCCGCCTTGTAGTCGAAGCGCCCTTGATAGCGAAGGCGCGACGCGCCGGGCATTTCGTCATTGTCCGCGCCGGCGCGAAGGGCGAGCGTATTCCGTTGACTATTGCCGGCGCAGATACGGCTAAGGGCACTATCGACCTGGTAGTACAGGCTGTAGGAACGTCTTCCCGCAAAATTTGCGCTCTTGAAAGGGGCGAGTTTCTGACGGATGTAGTTGGACCTTTGGGTCAGGCTACCCACATCGAGAAGGTAGGAACTGTAGTCTGTGCAGGAGGCGGCGTAGGGGTAGCTCCGCTCTATCCGATTGTAGAAGCCATGCACGAGGCCGGAAACAGGGTTATTGTAGTGATGGCTGCCCGCACTAAAGAACTTGTCATCATGGAAAAACAGATGAAAGCGGCGTCGGACGAAGTCATTATCATGACCGACGACGGCTCGTATGGCGCTAAAGGTTTGGTTACCGACGGCATTGAATCCATCCTGCAGCGCGAGAAGATTGACCTGTGCGTTACGATTGGCCCTGCCGTCATGATGAAGTTCGTTTCCCTCTTAACCCAAAAACACGGGATACCTGCGGTCGCTTCGCTTAACACTATTATGGTTGACGGCACGGGGATGTGCGGCGCATGCAGGGTTACGGTCGGCGGACGGACGAAGTTTGTCTGTATCGACGGTCCCGAGTTCGACGCTCATCAGGTTGATTTCAACGAGATGATCACCAGACTGAAGGCATACTCGAATTGACAATTGAATCATCCTTAATTAATATAAGCGAAGCAATCCGGGTATTTTTTAGATATACAAAATTGCTTCGTACAACACAATGACGCCGGCGCGACAACATCCCCCCAAAGCGCCGGGCAGTCCTGTCAATCGGCAAATATTATACAATTAATAATTCAACTCATGGAACTTATAATCAAAAGAAGAGAAGAAGCATGGCGTGAGAGCCTGCGCAAGGAAACCAGGAACAAGGATCGTGCGGCTATCGAGCGGGTAAGGATGCCGGAGCTTGACCCGACAGTTCGCAGTCGCAACAACGAGGAAGTCAACCGCGGACTGACCGCCGAACAGGCTCGTCGGGAAGCGCAACGCTGCCTCGACTGTCCGCAGCCCACCTGCATGGACGGATGTCCGGTTGGAGTAAACATTCCCGACTTTATAAAAAACATCGAGCGCGGAGAGTTTTTGACGGCAGCCGCCATACTTAAAGAAACCAGCGCTTTACCGGCCGTATGCGGGCGCGTCTGTCCGCAGGAGAAGCAGTGCGAGAGCCGCTGCATCCACCTGAAGATGAAAAAGGAATCCGTAGCGATAGGCTACCTCGAACGATTCGCGGCAGACTGTGAGCGCGAAAGCGGTCGGACGTCCGTTCCCCAAATCGCTCTTCGCAAAAACATGCGCATAGCCGTAGCCGGTTCAGGCCCTGCCGGACTTTCGTTTGCCGGCGACATGGCGAAGATGGGGTACGACGTAACCGTTTACGAGGCTCTTCACGAGATTGGGGGAGTGTTGAAATACGGCATCCCCGAGTTTCGCCTGCCGAACAGCGTTGTGGACGTCGAAATCGACGTACTCCGCAGCATGGGCGTAGAGTTCGTTACAGACTGCATCGTAGGCAAGACGATAAGCTACGAAGACTTGCAGTCGTCGGGCTATCGCGGCATATTCGTAGCAAGCGGCGCGGGATTGCCAAACTTCATGAACATAAAGGGCGAAAACCTCATTGGAGTGATGTCGTCCAACGAATATCTGACGCGCGTCAACCTTATGGACGCCGCTTCGGAGGACAGCGACACGCCTGTCCTGCGCGGACATCGGGTAGCCGTCGTTGGAGGAGGCAATACGGCGATGGATTCAGTGCGCACCGCCCGCCGACTTGGAGCCGAACTCGCCATGATAGTTTACCGTCGCAGCGAAGAAGAGATGCCTGCCCGCATCGAAGAAGTGAAGCACGCCAAAGAAGAAGGCGTAGAGTTTCGGACTTTGCATAACCCGATAGAATATCTGGGCGATGAAAACGGTCGTATCCGTCAGATGAAACTTCAGAAGATGGCTCTGGGAGATGCCGACGCAAGCGGTCGCCGTCGTCCGGTAGCTATCGAGGGAGCGATAGAAACTATAGATGTAGATCAGGTGATAGTCAGCATCGGCGTATCGCCCAACCCATTAATCCCAAGCGCCTTCAGCGGACTGGAAGTAAGCAGTCGCGGAACTATCATTGTTAACGAAGAAGACATGCGATCATCCCTCCCGGACGTTTACGCCGGCGGCGACATAGTCCGTGGCGGCGCCACCGTAATCCTCGCCATGGGCGACGGCCGCAAAGCCGCCGCCGCAATGGATGCGACGCTAAAGAATAAAAAATAGTAGCGCCTATGAAGGGGTCGAAAGCCCCTGATGCCGTAGGCATAACATCTCATTAGCCGTGTGTGGAGCGAAGCGCAACGCACGGAACACGCAACGCACGGAACGCGGAACGCGCAACCCGCAACGCACGCAACCGCAACGCGATACACGCAACACGCCCCCCAACCTGCGCCGCGTAGCGGCGCCATTCAACTATTCAAAAAAATCAAATAAATATATATCCTCAAAATCAATATTTGATCTCCTAAGCATGTGCATATACTCATTCTTAAATGTTTTATTTTGATGATGTTTCGGTTGATTCCATATATAGTTTGCCACAGCGCTTATTTGAGAATTGCTATAACTAAAGACGCCATATCCATCTTGCCATCCCCCAAAAGCGCATTTCTTCATTTTGCTTTTTATGAATTTAGTGGAAGACGTTTTTATCTTTTTTACTAATTCACTTATCATGACATTCGGACGTAATCCTATTAACATGTGTATATGGTCCGGATTGCAATAGATTGCATGTAGTTTACAATTATGATTACGTACTATTCCTGATATATATTTTTCAATATCTTCCCGGTATTCCTCTTTACCAAATGACTGTCTGTTTTTTACTGAAAAAACGATTTGTAAATTAATTTGAGCATAAGTGTTTGCCATAATTATGTTTTGTTTAAATGAATAATTTGCACAATTATATAATAATTTATCAGATAAAATTAACTGGCCAGCAGAACAATTAAGAATTACACAAGGAAAAGTTTTAAAAATACCACAAGAAAGGATAATTATAATTAATGAACCAATGGAATTAGAATT
>JAITNE010000098.1 GCA_031290635.1 Tannerella sp.
CCCGTTAGGGGATTCACAAAAGGAATACATCTAAATCGATAGAATAAGGTGAAACCTCTACGAGGTATTAGTTGGTTAGGGCAAACTTTTTTCTATTGATATGAATGCCCTACGGGCAAACATCCCCGCGTCATTTCACCTTGTTTGAACTTTTTATAGGGACTACCAATGACGGAGCGGGAGACCGTCATCATTAGTCACTATTCACTTCTCAGCTCCCTACTTTTATCCGTTTGATTCGGGCTGTTCCGTCTTCGGAGAATGCTATTTTCAGGCTTTTGATAGCGCCTTTATAGTCCGGCGAAGAGTCAAGACGTATGCGGTATATCCGGTTTACGCCGTCGGCTTGAATCGTTTCTTTGACCGTAAACGGAGCTATGGCCGGATACTCGCTCGCTTTATTCCGGCTTTCGGTTTCAACGCTTTGAGCGCCCTCACTCCAATTAAGCCAGTCGGTAAGATCGGATTTCCCGAACGGTTGAACTGTCGCGCTAAGAGTAATCTGCTTGCTTGCCGTTTCAAAAGCGCCTTCAAGCTCAAGAACCGGAGCGTCGGCAGCCTGCCAGAATGTAACCGGACCTGCAAGTTGAGCCTTTTGTTTGAAAGAAACGTCGAGCTGACCCTGTACAGGCCAGCCGACGTCCGACATTTCTCCCTCAAAGTACCAATTATGACGCGAATCCGCAAACGTCCATTCAGGCTTCGTAACTACAAGTTCCTTCGCGTAACGGCGTATGTCGTCAACCGTTCCGAGTACGAAGATGGTTTTGTATGTCCATTTGATGTTGTGGTCAAGGATTTGGACTCCTACCGGCGCTATATGTCCGGTCTGACCGTCTTTTTCGCCTCCGCTGCCTTTGTAGCTGTCGCTCGGATGAAATCCCCCATTGAAAGTCATTACTTCGGGCTGGATAACGCCTATCCCCATGCCATTGGCGTCAAGCAGGGCGACCCAGTTTTCCGGCGTATAAAAATGTACCCAAGGCCAACCTTTGCCATCGTTTCGGATAACGATGTTAGTCGGACTTTCACCCGTAAACGGCTTGTCGCCCAAGTAAGTTACCAGGTTATACCACGGACCGTTGGTATATACGGCGGGCATCTCCTGAGAGCAGGCGCGATACTGAGTCTTGTCGGTACGTTTGTTGACGATGGTTGCTTCCATCGTAATCACGTTGTCAACCAAAGTGTACAGACATTCAAACTCGCAGTCTCCGGCTACGCCCGAGGTATGCGGCCATTGCATCGGGATGCTTCGCACAAACATGGCATTCTCGCCACGCTTCTCAAAGGTAAGCACCTTGGAACGATTACCGCCCGCGTCGCCCGACTGTATGGGATTCCAGCCGAGACCCGCCCAGCTTTCGGCAGGCGTTTCGCCGTTCGGACCGATATAAGGCCACGGGCCGCTGTAGTACGACATTTGTATCTGTCGTCCCCAATCGCTACTGTTAATCATGTTATTCCCGCCGTTTTCCTTATCGGACAAGAACGTTACAGCCCCTCCGAGATTGAGGTCTATCCCCAGTTTGATGCGCTCATTCTCTAAGAAAGGCTTTTTAGTTTCAACTACCAAAGGGGGAGTTTTCTCTTTGGGAGAGCATGCCATAACAAGCATAAATAGAAAGATTAATTTTTTCATGACTTTTTGATGTTATAAATTTTATGTTATAAGTAATTTTAATGTATCTCGCAATAATATGGACATCTCCGGTATAAATTAATCCGTGTGTCTTTTTTATTATTCTTTGTAGAATACCGGACGCCCTTACTGTCTTCCATTTCAATCCACAGCCAAGGTTGTGCATCTTTTTTATCAACTAATAAATGAGGCGCTTGTAGCTGTCCTGTAAGATGATAATCTTGGGCTACGATTTCAAAAGCCGTACGCGACGAATCGGTATAGGCTATTTCCAATTGAGGTCGGTTAGCCAAAGACTGATAAAAGAAATCTTCTTGCCACCGATTCGCGTCATTCTCTTTATTCCTGTCGGAAATACATGAGACTTGACATATAAAACACACAATACATACTGAATAGTTTATAAAATTTTTCATTTTTCGATATGTTTTTAATTACTAACTTGCAGCCATTTTCCTGAAATCGCCGCATCAATGTTTAATACTAACTTCTCATTTACGATTTCGGACTTAATACTTTTATTATCCGATTTCACTACGGGCGTTTTCTTCCCTAAAGGAATGGGCAGTTCTACACGTCCTTCGCCTGTAATTTGTACCTGATAATACTTGTTTTCGGGAATAAACACAATCTTTTTCAACGGTTTATCTGCGAAAGTGTATTCTGTACCGTCAATAGTTATTCCTTTGCAATCGTTACCGATAAATGCCGTCAGGCGATTGGTTGCGTCGGTTCGGAATGCCAGCCATAGTCGCCCTTTGTAGCTGACGCGGTGACCGTTCATCGCCTCATTATTAATATCTATACGGTCGGTGGGCAGCGGATTAGTTGCCAAAGCTTTAGCATCGTTTTCGGTATTACGGGAGAAACCACCTTCCCAAAGTTCAGGATGCGTACGGTAGTGACGCACAACCATGGTCGTTGTGTTGGGAAAAGT
The DNA here is from genome assembly GCA_031290635.1 of Tannerella sp. Lineage (GTDB taxonomy): Bacteria > Bacteroidota > Bacteroidia > Bacteroidales > Tannerellaceae > Tannerella. The sequence goes on from JAITNE010000098.1 coordinate 2,580, forward strand.
AGAAACGAAATAATCGGATTTTCGCGATACAACCGAAGGATTGTCGTTCACATCGGCAAAACGGCCTGAGGCCGGATATGCACCGGCAGCATGAAGCGTTTCAAACATTGTGCGCGTTTCGTATCCAAGACTTTGCGACTGATCATCACGCGGACGAAATCCCATGAAATAGCAAGCGCCTTTGCCTTTTTCTGTCTTCACGCCAATAACCTTGCCGTCGCAACGTGCAATCACGTTGTTTTCGGACGTCTCAACAGGATAAATTCGGTCAACAAGGAAATCCGTCAAAATGGTTTGCGGTGCAACGGAAGCAAAACTGTTTTCAAATATTACTTCTTTTCCCACTGCTATTTCACCCAAATAGTTGTCATATTTGTAGGTGAGGCCGAACAGCCGTTGCCATTGAGCCGAACAATCAGCGCCGGACGAATCAAGCAATGGCGGAATACCATACCAAATCACCTTGCCGCCATTCGTAACAAATTGTTCCATTTTATCGAGTAATCCTTTTTCAGGAACAGGTTCGAACATGACCACTAAAGCGCTATATGATTTTTCTTTAACTTTGATTTTTCCTTCAGGCAACACATCGCCTAATTGCATCAATTTTTCGGCTGAGAGGTAATTAGCATAACCATATTGAGTCATCCAGCTTCCGAAGCGTTCTTCGGTTGCTACAAGGTTCATCGGATAGAGAATGAGTACGTCCACATCGCGATGAACACCTCCGGTTATCATCGAAATATCTTTAGGTGGCTGGGCGCCGAATGCGTGATTTATAGCCATACGCCGTTCAAGCACTTCATCCGGCATCCCCCAAGCAGCAGCATAAGCGCTTGGATATTTGTTAATGACGCCAATAGAACTTGCCAATGCTGCGCCATAATAATTGCGATCGTTCCATCCGCATTCTGCAAAGTCGTTACCTGTTGGTTGCAGATAATCTCCCCATTTAAAGTAATCGTAGCAAGCGGCGGCAGCCTGATGTACGGTGTTGCTCCACACAAAGTTAGACGTGTATTCGTATGCAGCAGGAAACAGGGGTAACTTCTCAGTGTTCCACAAATCAATGGTAGGACTTTCAGCCCACGAGGCATGTGCTCCGGTTTTCAATTCGTGTTTAAATAGTGATTCGGCATAATCCTTTGCTTCTTTGAAAAGGTCGACTACGCCGTTGTTAAGCATTTTATAATAACGATCGCGCATCAAAATCGTACGATGAATATCTTCCGGTTTTGGACCTGTAACATATTGCGTGTTAAGTACCGAATTGGCAAAAGGCTCGAAGTTCGGAGCGCCATAAGTGAAATAAAGCATATACTTGTCGTCAAACGGCTGATTGTATTTTGTAGAAAAAGCTTCTGCCATACTTTTTGTCAGATAACGAACTGCAAGTTGTCCGTTTTCATGATGGCTGAAATATGACCAATCTTGCTGAATGTGCATTTCGTCGGAATAAAGTGAGGTCAGATTCACAGCTTTATCGTGATATTTTTTCATCAGATTTTTGAGAAAACCGAGGGCGTCGGCGTTGAAATAATCTATTTCCTGCGTCTCGTATTCGAGCATGACCATTACGCGATCATAGCCTTGTAGTTCAGGTGTTTTACTGAAAACCCTCAGGTTACGCATCTCTATACTTTGACCGATTCCACGCGCTGCATATTTCATTGTATCCGTTGCTTCATATTGCACATTGGTGATTGGTAGAATATCGTCAGGATTGACAACACGGAATGGGACGTTTCCGCCGCTTTCCTTAAAGGCATAAGCTTTGACGCTTTTAAGACGTATGGGTGATTTGCCTTTATTATTCGTCCAAAAAAGTTGTTGCCAGATGGAAAGGCTGAAATTTCCTGTTTTTGGGTCGCGAAAACCCACTTTATAGGCCAAACAACGGCCACTGTTGCCGGTCTGATTCTTATAGGCAGTCCCCAATTCAAGCGGACTTAACAGACTTAGACATAATCCGATATCATATTTCTTGGCGAAGTCGCTTACGATTTTGATTTTGTCCACATACTCATCCATATCTGGCGTAAGTTTGCGCTCAGCGCCCTCATCGCCGCGATATTGTCTGAAAAATTCATCAAAAGCAACAACCATCTCTTTAGAGCCGTTCTTCTTACCCTCTTCACATATCTCGCGTAAACTGCGGATATACTTGTTGAATCCCAAAGACAAATCTAATTGTTTTTCCATATCGGTCAAATCGTTCAACTGTTGATCACTCGTTAAAATAACCGACTGCGCCGGAAGATGGACGGAGCTTACAAGAAGCATAACGACTAACAGAATAAATCTCATTTTTTTCATAGTAACTTTTCATTGAATTTTAAAAAAACAACTCCTGACAGGGCGCATAAACACCCTGTCAGGAGCAAAATTTACCATCCCGGATTCTGCCAATTATCGCCTGTAAAGGCATTCATCTTAGCTACTTCGGTTTGTTTAATCGGATACAACAGATATTTGTCGGCGCTCGTCGGACGATCGGCTAACTTGAACCTTGTATAAGTATAACCCGAATCGGTTTTTGTAATCTTCATACCTGTAACGAAACCATCAGTTTGATTAAGAATTTTCCAGCGACGAACATCAAAGAAACGATGTTCTTCAAACGCAAGTTCTACTCTACGCTCGTTGCGATACCGTTGTTCAAAATCAGCTTTGGACAATCCGGACGGCAGCGCCGGCATTCCTGCACGGGTGCGAACCGCATTGACGGCGTCGCGCGCCGACATCGAACCGCTCGACGCATCAGGACCGTTTACCTGATAAGCCGCTTCAGCATAGTTAAGGTATAATTCTCCTAACCGGAAAATCTTCATCAATCCGTCTGCGTCAACATTTGCATTTGAAAGATAATTATTGAATTTACGCATATAATATCCTGTACGGGTATATCTGACGTCTGTCAGTTTGTCGGAAATACCGCAGTTACCTTCTACAAATGTTTCAACCTGAACAGGAGTCGGAGGAAGAGTATAACATTCTACCTGAAAATTTCGGAGAGTTATTTTATAGTCCGCACCACCGGTTACGTCGAATCTGAAGTAGTGATTTTCAGGACTCTGACCTCCACTGTTGTTTACTCCAAAACCAAATTGATTTATTCCTGCGGAGAGGTCAAATTCAAAACGTGTCCACTCGGATGCAGCAGGAATGGGGATGTTTGCTCCGGATTCTACTCCGCCTTGCGGGCCGCCTGCTACGCAATAGAAAAATTCTGCGTCTCCTATGGATTGTTCGCTCTTGTATTCGAATGCCACAACGCGAACTTCGTCGCCGGTCAATGGTTTACCTAATGTTGTAGTGTGAATCCAAGGGTCTCCACCGGTCGTTTCCAATGTGATTTCATCGCCATTTACCGACATCGTAATATTATTTTTCGTCGAGGTGAAATTTAACGGATAAACTGTTTTATCAATTCTTCCCGAAGTTAAAGACCTTGGAGAACCGTTATAATAGATAGACGCATAAAAACGCGGATCTCTACCTGCATAAGGATTATTCGGGTCATAGCCGGAGGCTTGATTAATAACAGGCTGTAAGTGATTAGCGTCGGAATAGCTGAGGATAGGAGGTTCGCCGTTCGCCATTTCGTAACTGTCAACTAATTCCTGAGACGGACAAGGCCCTGCTTTTACCATACCTTCCGTGATTGGAGTGCCGGCAAATTTCCATACGTTTGTTCGCATGGTAGTCGTTTCGAAAATAGTTTCCTTGTCAGCCGAGCGACTTGGGTCTGAGCGTTGTATGAAGTAGTAAGCATAAGGATTTTGCGCTATATCTTCTGCAATTTCAGTGTTATACAATTGATAACCGTGAGCCAAACATTTATCTAACGCATCTTTTGTGACAGACAACGCTTTGTCCCATGTATATTTACTTCCATCGGTAAACCATAGCGGACTTGCGGCATACAAAGCTGTTTGCGACTTAACCGCACACGCAAAGCCGCGAGAGATTTTACCTCTTTCGGTATCGTCGATTGACCAGCGGAATCCTATCGCTTGACCTTCGCTTTCCGGAGTTGCTAAAGCTAAATCGCATTCGGAAATAATGAAATCGGCTACTTCTTCGAACGAAGCACGTTTGTCTGTCGTGAAATCATGCGTTACCTCGTAAGAAATCTCCATCAACGGTACACCGCCATAGCGTTTAATAAGTTGAAGGTAGAAGTATGCTCTCGCAACCCTTACTTCAGCTATCCATCCGTTCTTTTCTACCTCATTGAAGTTATAAGTAGCTATTGAAGGATCGTTTATACTCTCCAAAAAGGTGTTACATCGTCGTATAGCGAGGAAATAATGATCCCACGGATCATAATAACTTGCGGTCAACGGATTATATGTTGACGAAGTATTACCGGTGTACCATGAATACACGGCTCCGCTTACGCCGTCGCTTGCATCTTGAGTCTCATCGCAGAAAGAAGCTAAAGGAGTTGTTTGCCCCTGATATATAAAACCTGACTGTGGAATTGCTCCTATGCAGTTACTATAATAGTTTCTCGTACGGTGATAGGTACTGAAGATGCCTTCCAGAGTTACTCGACCGTCGGACGGCATATCCAAATCGGCACACGCTACCATTCCTAATGCGAATGTAGCGACACAAACTAATTTTAAAAATCTATTTCTCATATCTTTAAATATTTAAAAGGTTAGACTTATACCGATATTATATACGCGGTAAGGTTGAAATGTTCCCATCTGCCCGATTTCAGGGTCGATATATTTTGAGCGCATATTATCAATAGTAAACAGATTTTGCGCGTTCAGCGCGATTCTGATTTTATTGGACGCTACTTTACTTGATATACATACCGGCAAAGTATATGCGATTTCTACATTGCGCAGTCGCAGATAAGAATTATCCATGACAAAGAACTCGTTCGACACATGGTTTGTAGATGTAGTCAACGACAAAGCCGGATAACCGATCTTTTCGCCATTCGCATAACGTTCGGGAGTCCATGCTTGTAGATGGATATCATTAAAGAAGCCTTGAGCGTAGTTTTCGTAGGCTCCTGCGCCCGAAACGGTTATAGACGATTTAGCTGTTCCCTGAAGCAGGAAGCTAAGCTCAAAGTTTTTGTAGTTTAAGCCGCCATTGATATTGTAAAATATCTGGGGATAGCGGCTGTAGCCTACAGGAGCATAATCTTTCTGGTCGATGATGCCGTCGCTGTTCAAATCCTTATAGATAAAATCACCGAGGCGCGGCCGTCCGAAAGAGTAAGTAAGTAGATTATTGTCCAGTTCGCTTTCGGTATTAAACATGCCGTTCCCGTTACTGTAATCAATCAAATAAGCCCACTGTTGACCGTTGCTGTATCCTTCGGTACGATAAGGATACGCATTCCCTTCGTCCGGAGCTTCGTTAATCTTGATGACGGTGTTTTTATTACGTAAAATTCCCGCACTTGCAAAGACCGACAAATCTTCGTCGATTTGTTTGTCATATAGCAGCGACGCTTCGAATCCCTTGTTTTTCATTTTACCGTTATTCAGCTTTGGATAGTTCTCCAGCCCTATCCCTTGATAGATTGGGATGACGCCGGAACTGTTGACCAACATATTATCACAATTCTCCAGAAAATAGTCGAAGCGGACTGTAAAGTCATTCAGCAAACCCAGATCTATGCCATAGTTCTGTTTCTTGATCTTTTCCGCCGCCAATTCAGGATTTCCCTTCAGTCCTTCCGTTCCATTTGTGGAATAGTAGTCGAGGTACATGAATCGCGTAGTGCCTAACTGGTCATTAGCATTAATTCCGTATGTCCCGCGCAATTTCAAATACGTCAGCAAACTGTTTCCGGCCAGAAAATCTTCCTCAGAGACCACCCACGACGCCGAGATAGCCGGCGTTGTTACATAGCGGTGGTCGGGATGGAATTGTTCTGATCCGGAATAGCCGACGTCGCCCTTCAGGAAGTAGCGGTTCTTGTAACCATACAGGACGGTCAAACCGAGGTGCTCGCGCTTGTACGGTAAGATGCTTGAGCCTGATGCGGCTTCTTTCTCCTGTAAAAGATAAAAGTAATACGCCATGGCGTCAACGCTATGTTCTCCGAACGTCTTTTTGTAGCTAAAATTGCCGAAGAGGTTCAAGTTATAGAAAAATAATGAAGACTTACCGTAGGCCAGAGGCGTATTTTCGTCGGCTCCTTTCTTATTGAACGCCAGATCGTCATAATAATTACTGCGTACATACCTTTCAAAGTTTTGGTGTGTATTGGTAGTGTTATTTGAGTAAGTCTGGTAGGCCATTAGTCCTGTAGCGCTCAGGCCTTCGGTAAGCGAGCTGAGGTCGAGCGTCAAGCCGGCTTGCGACATTATATTTGTGGTCAGCAGCCTTGAATAGCCGCTACGGTTCAACATGCCGTAAGCGGGGAAGTCTTCCTGGTCATGGGTAGTAACCTGATTGCCTACTTCCGGATTATCTTCGTTTAGAGGAGTCAGCGGTCCGTACATGGTCGGTGGCAGGTTGAAGATACGGTTGTAGATGGTTGTATTATTCCATCGCGCAGTCTGTTGACGGTCAATGTTGCCGCTTAGACGCAGGAACCCCGTCAGATAGCTGTTAAGTTTAACGTCGATGTTCGACCTGAAGTTAACGCTGTGTATGACAGGCGTCGGGTCGTATTTCCGGTCGGCTTCATCGGCGGTTTTCAGCGGGGACGTCTGGTGCATGTAATTTACGTTCGTAAAATACTTGATTCGTTCACTCCCGCCTGAAACATTTAGCCCTGCGCGTTGCATGTAGGAAAGATTGTTCACGAACATGCCGAACCAGTCATTATTCGGGTAATACGGATTGTTTGAGCCGTCGCCGAAAGCATTCACTTCGTTTTGGCTGAATTGGGAAAAGGTTCCCAAGCCGTCGTTCAGACCTGCCTGATTACGTAGAGAGATGTATTCCGTAGCGGAGACCAAGTCGGGTCGCCTGGTCATCTGTTGCAAGGACTGATCGAAGTATGCTTCAATCTTTTTCTGTCCGATGAAGCCTCTTTTGGTCGTTATTACGATTGCACCGCCTGCGCCCATCAAGCCGTAGCTTGCCATCGAAGACGCGTCTTTCAAAATGGAGATGTTTTCGATTTCCTTTGCAGACAGATAGTCCCAATAGTCGTTGGGGCAGATTACCCCGTCGATGATTATCAAAGGCGTTGTGCCGTTGATGGTACAAAGTCCGCGGATATACTTCAGGACTGAAGACTTGGAGAGTTCCGAGTTTGTTTCTATCGTCCCCAAGCCTAAGAAGCGTCCTGCGAATGATTGGGACAGGTCGGACGATGGGGTTTTCTCCAATAATGTGCCCGAAACAGTCTCTACAGCTCCGGTGAGGGAGTTTTTGGGCTGAGAAAAGTAGCCCAGACTGACGGCCGTTGTGTCTGCTGTTCTGACGCCTTGCGCCAATGCGTTTACGCACAGAAAACATGCAGATAAATATGTTATATATCTTATTATGTTCATAATTAAACTGATTTAATTGTTTTTACCATCCCGGATTTTGCCAGGTTTTGTTGGTTAATGGTTCGAGTCGCGAGACCTCTGCCAGAGGTATGGGAAGCAGCAATGAGCGATTTTGCCAGCCTCCGCGAGGTGTAGTCCAGATATTCTGACGGCTGTAGGAGAATCCTCCGTCAGATTCTTTTGTGATTATCATCGCGGTAAGCCACTTGCAAGTTTCGCCGAGGTCGCCGTTAGGACTTTGCCATCTGCGAAGATCAAAATAGCGTTGTTCTTCCCAGGCTAACTCTACGCGGCGTTCATTGTGAATCCGCAGGATGAGTTGCTCTTTCGACAAGTCGACAGGAAGCGGCGGCATGTTCACTCGCGCTCTCACTTCGTTGGCTGCAGTCCGTGCTTCGTCTGCGTGACCTGCTTCGGCGGCTGCTTCGGCATAGTCGAGTATCAGTTCGGCAAGCCGGTAGAATTTCCAGCGGGCGTTGTTGATCTGATTGTTTCCCGAAGCGCGGGGAGTGGTCATTTTGCGTTGAAAGTAACCTGTGCGTGATGAGGAGCGGTTGTTTTGGTCGAAGCTGGGGGCATGTTTTCCGCCGACATAAGCCTCTATGGTTACGGCTTCATTATCCCAAATGATAATATCTTCATTCATGTAAGCGGTGGCATATAAACGCGGATCGCGGTTCTTATACGGATCATCCGGCTTGTATGTAGTATTCGGAGCATAATAATTCGGTTGCAAATGCCGCTCATCGAGGTAGGGTTGTTCGAGGTTGAGCACGGGCTGTCCGTCCGTAGTCTCGAAAGCGTCAACCAGCTCCTGAGTAGGGCATGTGCCCACTTTATAAGTATTAGCCATGTTGCTTCCGATGTATCCGATGTGCCAGATAAACAATCCGCCTTGATTGTGTTGATATATTGTCTCTTTATCACGTGGCGAGGCCGAATAGTCGGCTTCCTGGCAGGCAAGCTGGTGGAATGACGCTGCGCCGTAGTCTCCGAAAAGCGTGGTGTTCGTGCAGGTTGTGAATAGCTCGTATCCATTGGATTTAAGGGCTGTTACGGCCTGTTTGCAGGTCTGATAGGCTTCTTCCCAATGATTTTCGCCTTCATTATGCAGAGGACTTGCGGCGTAGAGTATGGCTGTGGACTTGAGTGTCCATGCCAGAGCTTTGGTAGCGCGCAGGGATTCGCTTTGGACGGTGATACGCCATGGAAGCTCTCCTACGGCCAGCGCTGCGTCGCAATCTTGTGCTATGAACTTGGCTACATCATACACCGAAGCTCTCTCAAAGAGTGAAAAGTCGGCGTCGAACGCTACGGTCTTTTCAATGACAGGGACTTTGCCGAACCACTTGATAAGCTCCATGTAGAAGAAGGCTCGAAGCACGTGGGCTTCGGCGGTCATGCGTGCCCGCAGCGCGTCGCTTTTGACGGCGGCCGTTTCGATGTTTTCCAGAAACTGTGAACAAAGGCGTATCTGCGTAAAGTAGCGACTCCAATATGCGGAGTTGGCTGCACCGCCGACGTCGCTGCTTTCGTAGTCTCGCATGGCATGATTTGAGGCCGAAACATTATCTTTATATACGTCGAAGATAAGATTCCCGTCCGTTCCGTCTTCCGACGTCCATCCATCATCCGAAGCCGACACTATAGCCGGTTCAAAGAAGCGGTAATGGTAGCCTTTAGTAGGAATATTGTTGTAGCAGGTGTTTAATAAGGCCTCTACGCGGTCGGGGTCTGAAAATATCTCCTCCATCGTGAGAGTCCCGTCCGGGGCTACGTTCAGTACGTCCGAGCAGGATGAAAGTATGCCTGCGGACATCAAAATAATCAGAAATTTATATTTTAATTTCATATTCTTTTAATTTTAAGGGGTTTAAAACACTACATTGAGTCCGATGTTAATCATTTTAAGCAGCGGATAATTTCCCCCGCTTACCTGCTCGGGATCCAGCGACTTGACAGGCATGCCGTCATAAGACCACAGGTTATTCCCACTCACGTAAACGCGCAGGCTATTGATTCCGGCTCGTTCAAAAAGCTGTTTCGGTACATTATAGCCTAATTCTACTGTTTTCAGTCGTATAAAAGACCTGTCCAGCACAAAGAAGCTGTTCGTTTTGAGGCTTGAGCCGTTGCCCAGCGCGGGGTACAGGATTTCTTCGCCGTTGATGTACCGTTCTTCGGTCCATGCGTGTTTAACGGGCGATTCGCTGTATTTCCAGCCGGCGTACGAAATCGAGCTTTTGGCAACGCCGGCGAAGAGGAACGAGAAGTCGATATTCTTATAGTTCAACATGCCGCTGAAGCCGTAGCTCACGCGGGGAATGCTTTGGTAGCCGAGCGGAGCCTGATCTTTGGCGTCTATGACGCCGTCTTCGTTAAGGTCTTTGTAGATGAAGTCTCCAAGTCGCGGATTGCCTCCGACGTTGTACGTGGGCAGATTCGCAAGTTCTTCCTCGGTGTTGATATAGCCCGTGCCGTTGCTGTAGTCTATAATGTAGCCGAACATCTGACCGTAGCTGTATCCGGTGCTTCGATAGCGATATGCGTAGTCTTCGTCGAGCATTGCTTCGTCCAGAAATATCACTTTGTTCTTGTTGTAGGCATAATTAGCGCGGAAGTTAACATTCAAATCCTTATCGATTCTCTTTGTGTACGAAAGCTCCAATTCATAGCCATGATTGTCCATCTTGCCCATGTTTACACGCGGAAGATTGCCCAGCGCGACGCCCTGCAGTTCGGGGACTGTGCCGCGTGAGATAAGGATTTTATCGCGTTTCTCTTTAAAGACGTCCACGCTTAGGGAGAGGCTTCCAAGCAATTGTACATCAAGTCCGTAGTTCTGCTTGGTTGCAACTTCCCAGCTAAGTTCCTCGTTACCCATTTTGCCTTGTGAAATATACCTGCCATAGCCCAGAGAGCTGACGGGACCTCCTCCGTTCTCGGAAATCGAGCTAAGATAGAGGAAGCGCGTACCTCCAAGTTGGTCATTACCTACCTGACCGAAGGATGCGCGAATCTTCAGATTTGATAGCAACTCGTTGTCGCGAAGGAAGCTTTCGTTGCTCAAAACCCATCCTGCCGACACTGCGGGGAAGAATCCGAAACGGTTTTTGGGAGCGAACTGCTCCGATCCGTTGTATCCCACGTTTATTTCTGCCAGATAGCGGTTGGCGTAAGCATAAGTTACGCGTCCGGAGTATCCTATCATGTTGTAGGGCAAGTCTGCGCCGTAGCCTTCCCAGTTGTCGCGCTGTATGAGAAACATACCGGTAAGGTCGTGCAGACCGAAGGATCGGATATAGTTCAGCGAATACTGCAGATTCATGTAGTAGTAGGAGTTCATTGATTTGGAAAGACGTATGGCGTCGTCCTGGTTGTTACGGATGAAGCCGTAAGCGCTGGGGACGTCTGCGCTGCGCGATGTGCTGAACGAATAGCAGTCATAGCCGCGGTAGCCTTCCAACAGGGTTCGTGCTTTGGAGTCGTACGACATCATTATCTTCGTACTCAGACCGGGAGTAAGGAAATCCAACCCCCAATCCATTGCCAGCGACGAGTTGAGCATCGTGTTGGTTTCCTGACGGTATCCGCGACGGTTGATTTCGCCATAGATACCGCGGTCTTGTCCTGTTTGCGCTATAACGTCGCCCGCGGGGTAGCCGTAGCCATCCACAGTAAGCGGACCGACGTCCATAGGTCGCATGTCCACAATCTTGGCAAGCATATCCGTGATGAGCCAGTTAAGGTCGCCGCTGTAAAGTTCGGTGGCCGGACTGTTCATCTTTTCGAGGTATGAAGCAAGATTGAGCGACAGTTTCAGGTTCTTTGTGAGGTTATAATCTACGTTTCCACGAAAATTATACCTGTCCATAGCGAAGGAAGGATCATAATTGAGCATCTCTTTCGATTCGGTCTTGAAATTGCCGCCTTGACCGATGTATCCGGCGTTCAGGAAGTATTTCAAGTTGTCTGTACCGCCGTTCATATTGGCATTGATGCGTGTTTGCGGCGCGAAAGTCTTGTAATACTCGTCGAAGGCATATCTGTCGGGATAAAAAATCCTGTCTTCACCCGAACGGTACATGTCTATCATGTAAGGAGTGAAAGGCAGGTTTTCGCCCGTGATTCCGTCGTTAATAAAAGATTGATTTTCCATCTCGGCGAAGTCCCATGAGTGGATACGCAAGGGTTTGACCGTGAATTGCTGTCCGCTGTAATCGGCGGAGACGCTCAGTTCGGATTTGCCCGTCTCGCCGCGCCGCGTGGTTATCAGGATGACCCCGTTAGCTCCACGCACTCCGAAAACGGCCGTTGAGGACGCATCTTTAAGGATGGAGATAGACGCGATTTCATTCGGGTCGAGGGTGCTGATGTTCGTGCGCGGAACGCCGTCAATGAGTATCAGCGGGGTTTGCCCGTTAGTGGTGCCTACGCCGCGCAGGTAGAGGTTGACTGCGTCGGCGCCGGGTTGTCCGGAAGTTTGCAGGGCTGTTAATCCGGGTAACCTTCCGGTCAATGCGGTTGACAGGTTAGCTGCCGAGCTTTGTTTCAACTCTTTAGTCTGCACCGACGCCACAGCGCCGGTTACGGACACTTTCTTCTGCACGCCGTAAGCTACTACGACTACCTCCTCAAGCGTCTGAGTGTCCTCATTGAGCGTAATAGTAAACGCCGTCCGAGTCGTGGTCTTAACGTCTTGAGTGATGTAGCCGATGTAGGAGACTTGCAAGGTCGCCTGCTCTTTCACGTTGAGGGAGAACTTCCCGTCCGCGTCGGTAACAGTTCCGTTCTGTGGCAGAACGTCCTTCTCGACCACATTAGCTCCGATGATTGCCTGTCCATCGGCGTCAATCACCAGCCCGCTCACCCGCTTCTGCGCAACAGCCGCCAGGGAGCACATACTAAGGATACAAAGGATACAAACGGCTTTACGCCAAAGATACCAAGTGTCCCGATTTAATAAAATGAATTTCTTTTTCATGCTAGTTTGTTTTTAAAAAATGAATTTCTTTTTTTTGTATAATAAAGTTATATAATCTATGCTTAATGTTTCTCTATGAATGGTTACACTTAATTCGTCGCTACGAAATGAAGTTCCGGCTTCGTTATCATCGTACGCTACACGCGATGAAGGATGCCGGCAAGGGTCGCCCCTACCATCAAATTTTGTTGCAGGTTTATGCTTGTGGAATGAAATTTTTTTAGTATATACGCGCGTGATTCTATGATATAGGAGAGGAGAATAGAATCTCTCTCTCTCTCTCTCTCTCTCTCTCTGCAAAAATCGTGCCAAAGTAATTAAACTTCACAGGTTCAATTACTTTGTTGCGGTCTGTTTCCGCTGCGATATTGTAAGAAGAAAAAACT